>CAZYDC010000129.1:0-3710 GCA_964646065.1 uncultured Planctomycetaceae bacterium
CTAGGTTACGTGGCGACTTTCGAATTGCGTTAGGCACTTAAATTGGATGAGAACCCGAAACCGTTTTGCGTTCACTTTTCCGGCGCGAGCGGCAGGTTGATGCTGAACCTCGTGCCTTTGCCGGGTTCGGAATCGACCTGGATCGTTCCGCCGTGCTCGCGGACGATGCGGCGAGTGGTGGGCAGTCCCAGGCCCATGCCGTGCGACTTGGTGGAGTAGTACACTTGGAAGATGCGGGTCAGTTCGTCGGGGGCGATTCCGCCGCCGGTGTCGATGACCTCGACGACGGCCCAGCGCCGCTGGGTGGAGAGCCGGATGAGCAATTCGCCTCCGCCGGGCATGGCCTGCAGGGCATTGATCATCAGGTTGAGCAGGGCCTGTTTCAGGAGGTTGACGTCCACGAAAACGCGGAGGGGTTGCTCGGGCAGCAGTGTCCGCAGGACGACGCGCGAGGCGTCGGCCTGGGGGGCGAAAAAGTCGGTCAGTTCCCCGACGATTCGCCGCAGGTCGACGACTTCGGGGGTGAGCTCCATTCGCCCGGCGTAGCGGAGAAAGTCGTCGAGGATGTCCTTGAGGCGGGCGGTCTCTGCCTGCACGCTCACCAGGCGGCGCAGGCTTCGCTGCGACTCCGGGTCGTCCTGCCGGGCGATGTCCTCGGCCAGCAGCTTGAGGTTCATGTTGACGGTGGACAGCGGGTTCTTGATCTCGTGCGCCAGCGCGCCGGCCAGGTGCCCCAGCTCGACCAGTTGATCGTGGCCCTTGGTCCGCGCGGAGAGCTTTCGCGCGGACAGCCAGATCCGCCGGTACACCAGCCAGGCCGCCGCGAACCAAAGCGGGGCCGCGACGAAGGCGCCCAATGCCATCCACCATCCGTTGCTCATAACCGAAGGGTACTCCAAATCGGCGGATGGTTCAACTGTTCGTGTCCACGTGGAGTTGTAGCCGGCAGGGCAACATCGGCTCCCAGTTGCGGTCCAAACCGAAATCCGAAGCACGAAATCCGAAACAAATAGCCAAACGACAAATTCAAATGTTCAAAACTCTCTCGCTTAGCCCTGGTCTGCGCGGTTTTGAGCATTGTCTTTCTTGAATTTGATCGTTTGTTTCGGGTTTCGTGCTTCGAATTTCGAGTTTTGCAAAAGGGGTGGTTCCCTCTGGTTGCCCCCAAACGTTTCGAGCCTTCCAACCGTGCGGGGGGGGGTACTTTTCACTTGCTAGCAGGCCCGGAGAAGATACGATATGGGGGTATGAACGACACAGAGACTCAGGAATTGACGTTCAGCTTCGTGGCGCCCGTGTTCAACGAGCAGGAGGGGCTGGAGACTTTTTACCATCGCCTCGTGGCTGTGGCCGACAAGCTCGGCGAACCGTACGAGATCATTTTCGTCAACGACGGCTCGTCCGACGATAGCGCGGGGGTCATTCATCGGCTATCCTTGAACGATCCGCACGTGAAAACGGTGGAGTTCTCGCGGAACTTCGGGCACCAGGCGGCGCTGACGGCCGGGTACGACTTCGCCGGGGGCAAGGCGGTCATCAGCCTGGACTCCGACTGCCAGCATCCGCCGGAGCTGATTCCGGACCTGGTGGCCCGCTGGCGCGAAGGGTACGAGGTGGTGTTCACGATTCGCCAGGACACGGCCGGGATGTCGCGAATCCGCCGGGCGATCGGGCACTTCGGATACAAGCTGATTCGGGCCTCCAGCGGGGAGGACCTGACCGACCAGGCCGACTTCCGCCTGCTGGACCGCAAGGTGGTTCATGCCCTGCGCCAGGTTCGCGAGCAGGCGCGGTTCCTGCGCGGGCTGGTCAAGTGGATCGGGTTCAAGCAGATCGGCATTCCCTACAAGGCCGAGCGCCGCGCCGCCGGCAAGAGCACCTACACGCTCAAGCAGACGATCCGGATGTCCCACGCGGGGCTGTTCAGTTTTTCGCACCGGCCTCTGCGCATGGCCCCGATGGTGGGCACGCTGCTGATCCTGGCGACGGTGGCCTATGTGGTGCTGTCCCTGGCGATGTGGCCGTTCCAATACTATTTCAAAGTGGAGGCGAACCTGGCCATGGTGGTCGTGGCGCTCTTCGGCCTGAACTTCTGGGCGCTGGGGTTGCTGGGCGAATACATCGGCAGGATATTCGACGAGGCCAAGGATCGCCCGCTGTACGTGATCCGCTCGGCCACTGGCTTTGCGCAGGAGAGCGACCAGAACGCGCCGGCCAAGGCGCTCCCGCAGGACAAGCCTCAGAAGCGGTTCGTGCTGTACACGTAGCCTACACGATGGTCGTGAATTTTTCCTTGGGCGTTGAGCAGATCGGGCACTTTTCCGGTGCCTTTCCCAGAACGGTATTCCCGCAGACCGGGCAGACATAGATGCCCTGCGCGGGCATGTCTTTTCCGGCGCTGGCGGACTGCAGCGCGGCCGTGTAGATCGCGTAATGAATTTCCTCGACCTGGTTGGCGTTGCCGAAGCTCGTGGCGGCGGCCTTGTTGTTTTCGCGGTTGGCCTCTTCGATGAACTGGGGGTACATCTTGGTGAACTCGTAGTTCTCTCCCTCCATGGCCGCCTGGAGGTTCTTGACCGTGGCCTTGGGCCAGCCCAGGACCCTGAGGTGCGCCAAGGCATGGACGGTTTCGGCCTGCGCGGCGGCGCGGAAGACCTTGGCGATCTGGGGCAACCCCTCGGCATCGGCGGCATGGGCAAAGGCGAGATACTTCCGATTGGCCTGCGACTCACCGGCAAACGCTGACTGAAGATTCTGGTCCGTGGACATAAAGTCTCCTTGTATTGCTACATAATAGGCAGGCAAACCAAGGAGTGAAGGGACGAAAACGGCAAAAAATTACCACAGAGGTCACAGAGGACGCAGAGGAAGAGTTTTCAAACGGCGAAGAAACGACGAAGAAGAGAGAAGGCCTGGAGGCGAAGAAAGAAGCGGTGAAAATAAGTTTAGCCGCGCCCCGGCTTGTCACGGCGTAGTTCTGACGGAGCCGGAAGGGGAGCGCTCGGCCGGCAGGGAGGCGGGGATTTTCTTCTTCTTGACCGGGTACTTCAGCACTTGGCCGACGACGAGTTTTCTTGGGTCCAGGCCGGGGTTGGCGTCGAGGATCACGGTGTCGTTGTGCGCGTTGTTGTAGACCTTCTGCGCGATCCTGCCCAGGTTATCTCCGCGTACGACGACATACGTCTGGTACTCGATCACGGTGGCGGGCTTGGTCGTGGCAGGCCGGGTGGTGGGCTCGGGATTGTCGATGGCGGACAGGTTGGCGACGGCAGGTTCCTTGGGCGGATGCGGGGCCTGGATCCGCCGGCAGCCGTCGCACAAGGCGACCGCCAAGCCGACGGCGAAAATGCGGCAAACGACTCCGATCATCTGGGCGTCCTTTCCCATGAAGGCATAGTCTACTATCGGCCGGGGCGGTGCGTCAAGACAAGAGAATCGGTCGAAACAAGATGGCGACGCAGAGACACGGAGGGAATTGCAGTTTGCAATCCCTTCTGTGTCGCCTTTACCTGATGAAAACTCGACGGTTGGAGCCGCCAAAAAAATATTTGCCAGAAAAGTTCACAGGAGTCAAACATTGTGAACTTCTGGAAAAAGGACGCGTATAATCTAATGACCAAGCACAGATGGCCGGGTTTTCCTCCTTTTCCCGGCCTGAAAGCTAAGGCAGGTCCGGTTTCTCCTCCTTTCCCGGACCTGCCACATTTTTT
>CAZYDC010000129.1:3810-11195 GCA_964646065.1 uncultured Planctomycetaceae bacterium
TGAAAGCTAAGGCAGGTCCGGTTTCTCCTCCTTTCCCGGACCTGCCACATTTTTTTATCAACCCTTTAGTCCCGCGACCCCCAAGACATTCAGCCGCGCCCCAAAATCGCCGGCGGGCAGGCTGGGTGCCGCGTCGGCTTGCCGGTCGGCGCCCTTGGACCTTCCCAGACAAGAAGGTTGGGTATTCGGACATCTGTCGTGGAAAAAAGTCACAGCGGGGATGCCGTGGGCATATAGTTAAAGAGAGCGGAGACTGCCAAACGGGCCAAACTGGAGCTTTTTCCGGTGGAAATGGCATGTTTTCAAAATAGGTCGATTATGTCAAGTCATTTTAATTAAGGCACTTAGGAGCTTGGCACGCCTATTGCAAGTCAAGATTGTCCCGGTTCACGAACAGGGCAAGGAAGAAGGTAACGAATTATGGCATCGAAGAAGATTATCGGAATTGACTTGGGCACGACCAACAGCGTGGTGGCTATCATGGAAGGCACCGTCCCGAAGGTGCTGATCAACCAGCAGGGCAGCCGCCTGACGCCGTCGGTGGTGGGCTTCACCGAAAAGGGCGAGCGCCTGGTCGGCCAGCCGGCCAAGCACCAGCAGATCACCAACCCAAAGAACACCGTGTTCTCGATCAAGCGGTTCATGGGGCGGCGGCACAACGAGGTGGCCGTCGAAGAAAAAATGGTGCCCTACGAGGTCACCGGCGGGACCGGAGACCTGGTGAAGGTCCGCGTCCGCGGCAAAGAATACTCGCCGCCGGAAGTTTCGGCGATGATTCTGGGCGACCTGAAGAAAACGGCCGAGGACTACCTCGGCGAGGAAGTCACCCGCGCGGTCATCACCGTGCCCGCGTACTTCAACGACTCGCAGCGACAGGCGACCAAGGACGCCGGAGAGATTGCCGGCCTGAAGGTCGAGCGAATCATCAACGAGCCCACGGCCGCGGCGCTGGCGTACGGGCTGGAGAAGAAAAAGAACGAGAAGGTCGTCGTGTTCGACTTCGGCGGCGGAACGTTCGACGTTTCGCTGATGGACATCGGCGACAACGTTTTCGAGGTGCTCTCGACTAACGGCGACACTCACCTGGGCGGCGACGACCTGGACGAGATCCTCATCAATTACATCGCCGACGAGTTCAAGCGGACCGACGGCATCGACCTCCGCAAGGACGCGATGGCGCTTCAGCGGCTCAAAGAGGCCGGCGAGAAGGCCAAGTGCGAACTGTCCACGGCGATGGAGGCGAACATCAACTTGCCGTTCATCACGGCCACGGCCGAAGGGCCCAAGCACCTGACCATGTCGCTGACGCGGGCCAAGCTGGAGCAGCTCTGCGAACCGGTGTTCAACCGTCTGATCGGCCCGTGCAAGCAGGCGCTGAGCGACGCGAAGCAGACGGCCGCGGACATCGACGAGGTGGTGCTGGTGGGCGGCTCGACGCGAATCCCCAAGGTCCGCCAGATCGTGAAAGACCTGTTCTCCAAGGAGCCCAACAAGTCGGTCAACCCGGATGAAGTGGTCGGCATCGGGGCGGCCATCCAGGGCGCGATTCTGGCCGGAGAGGTCGAGGAGCAAATGGTTCTGCTGGACGTCACCCCGCTGAGCCTGGGCGTCGAAACGCTGGGCGGTGTGATGACCAAGCTCATCGAGCGAAATACGACGATCCCGACCGAGAAGAAGGAAACCTTTTCCACGGCCGCCGACAATCAGACCGAGGTGACGATCCACGTGCTCCAGGGCGAGCGCGAGTTCGCCAACGACAACCGCACGCTGGGTCGGTTCAACCTGACCGGGCTTCCGCCGGCCCCGCGAGGGCTGCCGCAGGTCGAGGTCGCGTTCAACATCGACGCCAACGGCATTTTGCACGTGTCGGCCAAGGACATGGCCACGGGCAAGGTGCAGTCCATCGAGATCAAGGGCACCAGCGGAATGAGCCAGGCCGAGATCGACCAGATGAAGAAGGAGGCCGAGGCGCACGCCGCCGACGACAAGAAACGGCGCGAGCTGGTGGACCTGAAAAACCAGGCCGACCAGATGGCCTACGCGATGGAGAAACTGCTCAAGGAGCAGGGCGAGAAGGTCTCAGGCGACGACCGCGGCAACATCGAGTCGGCCATTTCTGCCGTTCGCGACGCGGTCAAGGGCGAGGACGCTGAAGTAATCAAGCGGGCCATGGGCAACCTGGAAAAGGCCTCGCACAAGGTGGCCGAGACGATGTACCAGTCGGCCGGCCCCAAGGCCGGTCCGCAGCAGGCCCCGCCGCCCGGCGGCGAAAAGCCCAAGGGCGAGGGCAAGGGCAAAGGCCCCGACGACGTCATCGACGCCGAGTACGAAGTGAAAGAATAATCCGTTTAGCCCGGAGCCAACGGCGAAGGTTCCGGTTGAAACGCAGAACTTCGGATTGCAAATTGCAAATTGCGAATTGCGGATTGCGAAGCGCAGAAACTTTGTTGCCCGCATACAATTTGGTACGATAAAGAAATAAGGGCGACCTGATGCAAGGGTCGCCCTTGTTTGCAAAGCGTAGCATGGGCGTCTCGCCCATGAGTCTCACGGGCATCTTGCCCGTGCCTTTGCAGTTGTCGGTTTCGAGTCATAAAGAGAAAAGAAGAACATGGGCGAGACGCCCTGCGACTCATGGGCAGGATGCCCATGCTACGCTCGTTGTTTAACGAATACCGTTCCGGCGTGTCTGTTGATGACGGACACCCGACACAGGATATAATCATTATGCGCCTTACAGCCATCGCGATATTGCTTGGGACCTTCCTTGCCGGCGGATGCGCCTCCGGGAAGTTCGTGCAGTCCGGAGACCAGCCGTACATGACGCCCGAGCGCATGGAGCGCGGATGGGTGCTGGTATTCACGGGCATGGAAGGCCGCAGCGGGTTCAACGAGGGGATCGTCGACGGTCTGGCCAAGGGCGGCGTGCCCTACGGTATTGAAATCGTGGATTGGACGCCTTCGGCCAGCCTGCTCTACAACCTCGAGGCGCAGGGCCGCAACCGCCGCACCGCCGCCGAATGGGCGGAGCGGGTCACGGAATATCAAATGACCTATCCTGGCCGGCCCGTATACCTGGTGGGGCAATCCAGCGGAGGCGCAATGATTGCCTGGGTGGCCGAGGCATTGAACGGACCGAAGGTGCATGGCATCGTCATGCTCGACGCGACGTTGTCCCCGGGGTATCGCCTGGACAACGCCCTGGCCGGAAGCGACCAGGGCATCGTGAGTTTCTATTCCGGGCACGATGTGTTGCTGGTGGGAACGGTCGTGTTTCGCACGATGGACGGGAAGTTCGGCCAGTCGGCGGGGCGAACCGGGTTTGAGGTGCCCAGTGACGACATGGCTTACCAGCGCCTTTACCAGGTTCCCTGGACGGCCGAGATGGGCCAGGGCACCGGGAATTCAGGCCTGCACATGACCAGCGGTGCGAAGGATTTCGTCGCCCGCTACGTGGCCCCGCTGGTGAAAGCCAACCGGTGGGATCAGAATTTTATCTCGCAAGACGTTCACGGCAGCTTGCCCAAGGAAACGATCGAACCCACCGCCCAAGACGACCTCCGGGCGCGGGTGAGGTGAAAGAATACGGGACTCGGGTTTCGGGACTCGGGTTTCGGGAAGAAACAGCGAAGAGCCTCTTCCCTGCTTCTTCCCGAATCCCGAATCCCGCTTACCGTCCTCTTGATTCTCCGGGGCGCGATGGGGTATCATAACCTTGCTTGTTGCGCCGGGCCTGCGTACCGGCCCCAAGAGGAGTGTTGAGTGAAGATATTACTGATTCAGCCGGAGTGTCAAACCGGAGTGATTGGCTTTCGCCTGGCCGCCATGCCCGAGCCTCTGGCCCTGGAGATTCTGGCGGCGTCGGTTCCGGACCATGAGGTCCGCATTCTGGATCTGCGCATCCAGCGCGACCTGGCGGGCGTCCTGAAGGCGTTCGCGCCCGACCTTGTGGCCGTGACCGCCCTGACTACCGAGGTCTACGCCGCCATCGACGTGCTCCGAACTGTCAAACGGCACTCCAAGGAAATCTTCACGCTGGTGGGGGGCTACCACGTCTCGCTGATGCCCGAGGACTTTTTCATCCCCGAGGTCGATGCCGTCTCCATCGGCGAGGGCGAGCTTTCGTTCTCGCGCCTGGTCGAGGCCTTGGGTGGCGGCGGGGACCTTTCGGCCGTCCCGAGCATCATCTATCGCGACCGCTCCGGGCAGTGGGTCCCCACGCCGCTGAGCGAAGAGAAGATCGACATGGACCGCCTGCCTCTGCCGCGGCGCGACCTGACACGCGACTGCCGCGAGGAATATTTCTTCCTGTTCGACAAGCCGGATTCCTCCATCGTTACCGGGCGGGGCTGCCCGTACCAGTGCAACTTTTGCAGCGTATGGGAGTTCTACCGCGGCAAGACGCGGCAGATGTCCCCGCTGCGCGTCATGGAGGAGATCGTCGCGGTCAACACGGACCACATCACCTTCGTGGACGACAATTTTTTAATGAATTACCGGCGCGAGTCGGCGATCGCGGACCTGATCCGCGCGCACGGCGTGCGCAAGCGGTACTCGATGGAGTGCCGCACCGATTCCATCGTGAAGCATCCGGACCTGGTCAAGCGGTGGGTCGATGTCGGCCTGTACGCGGTGCTGGCCGGGCTGGAAGGTTGCGAGGCCACGCTCAAGAGCGTCAACAAGAAGAACAGCCTCAAGACCAACGACGAGGCGATCCGCATCCTCAAGGACAACGGCGTGATTATCTGGGGCGCGTTCATCGTCGACCCTCAGTGGGGCGAGGACGATTTCAAACGCCTTCGCGAGTACGTGGACGCCAAGGAAATCACCCACACGCAGTTCACTGTGCTTACGCCGCTGCCGGGAACGGAACTCTACCGCCAGCGCCGCGCCGAACTGCTGACCTCCGACTATTCCTGCTACGACACGCTCCACGCGGTCACGCCCACTCGCCTGCCGCGCGAGCGGTTCTACGAACTCTATGCCGGGCTCTACAAGCAGACCGGCCTGGGGCCGTATTACGAACTCGTCAGCCAGGGCAAGCTCAGCATCGCCGATTGCCGCAAGGGCAAGGACATGCTGGAGGCCATGACGCACTGGGAACTTTACCTGGACAAGGACCCGGTGCTGGGCCACTGCCGGGACAAAACTCGTGGAGCGTCGGGCGTTGGGAGTGGGGCGTAACGGCGGTGCCATGCTTCCGTCTGCGGAAGCATGACGCGCGATCCTTGAACGCCCAAGCCATGCTTCCGAAGACGGAAGCATGGCACCCTTGATATTTCACACCTCCTGACGGATAATTCCGCGCACGGTGGCAAAATGAACAATCTCAACGACGGGGCGGACCTCCAGCACATTCGCGCGGTGTTGCGTCTTCACCTGGCCGAAGGCGTCGGTGCCGTCACGTTCAAGAAACTTGTCGGCCAGTTCGGCAGCGCCGAAAAGACGGTCGAGGCCGGGCAGAGCGGTTGGGAACGCGTCGACGGCGTCGGCCCGGGCAAGGCGCACTCCATCGGGGCCGTGACGGACGAAATGGTCGAGCAGGAACTCGCCCAGGCCGACCGCATGGGCGCGGCGATCGTCACGCAGGAGGACTCGCGGTATCCCGCGGCGCTGAAGACCCTGTACGATCCGCCGGCGGTGTTGTACGTTCGCGGGGCGATCCTGCCTGCCGACGCGGTGTCGTTGGGGGTGGTAGGCTCGCGGCGATGCACGCATTACGGGCTGGAGCAGGCGGGGCGGTTCGGCGAACTTCTGGGCCGGGCCGGGCTGACCGTGGTTTCCGGCGGGGCGCGGGGAATCGACACGGCAGCGCATCGCGGGGCGCTGGCCGCCGGCGGACGAACACTCGCCGTCATGGGCTGCGGATTGTGCGAGCATTTCCCGCCGGAAAACAAGGAACTTTTCGAGTCGATCATCGCCGGCGGCCGAGGGGCGCTGATCTCGGAATTGCCCATGCGCACGGCCGTGCTGGCCGGAAACTTTCCCACGCGCAACCGCATCATTTCCGGAATGTCGCTGGGCGTGCTGGTGGTCGAGGCTGCCCGCAAAAGCGGTTCGCTCTCGACGGCCAACAGCGCCGCCAAGCAGAATCGCGAGGTGTTCGCCGTTCCCGGCCGCGTGGACAACCCGTTCAGCCAGGGCGCCAACCAGTTGATCCGCGACGGCGCGATCCTGGTGCAGACCCTCGAAGATATTTTGGAACACCTGGGCCAGGTGGGTGCGAAGCTGGAGCACGCGGCCGAGTCCGCGCCGCTGCCGCAACCACCGCTGGCCATGGACCCCATCGAGAGAAAACTTTTCGATGCCCTGGCCAACGGCGCCATGGGCCTGGACGAACTGGTCCGCGCCTGCGCGCTGGACACCGGCCGGGCCGCCTCGGCCATGACCATGCTCGTATTAAAAGGCGCCGTCAAGCAGCAGGCGGGGAATGTGTTCGTCAGGAAGACCGGCAGCGCGGGATTGTTTGGGTGACAGTTTGTCGTGGCTGTTTTGCTGGACCGCCGCGCGGTTGAAGAAAAATACCGTCATCCCAACTCAAGTAATCACCTGATCGTGTAATAACCTGATGGTGAAGGTGAGGTTGACGCGATAACGAAACTCCTTGAAAGCGTGAAAATCACGCGGGGATATTTTTTTACACACGCAACTCTTTGTTGTTCAAGAGGCCACGGACGGGCCGCACGTCCGATAAAATTACGCGCGTGGGAAGCCCAATCGCCAGCCCTATGATTCAATTGCCCAGCGATGTAAGGAGGGGATCGGAAGCCTTATGGGCGAGAAACTGATCGACTTGTCAGTTCGAGACCGCTCATGGTTGTGGCGATATTCAATCGCGATTATCAGTGTCGCCGCAGCGCTGGGGTTGCGGTTTGCTATGGCCCCGTGGATGGGCAACCACCTGCCGTACCTGACGTTTATTCTGGCGGTGGCCGTCACGGTTTGGCTGGGGGGTTTCCGGCCGGCGATGCTGGCCATCGCGATCTGCATACCGGCGGCCCTGATCTTCGTAATACCATCGCTCGATCCGGCGGCGAGCACGTGGTTCGCCCAGACGGGCGTCGTGGTCATGTACTCGGGGGTCATGGTTGCCATTGCCCTGTTGGGCAGGACCCTGACCCAGGCGCGGGTTCGCGCCGAAACGGCGGCCTCCGAGGCAAAAACGAACTACCAGGAATTGCAGCGTGAAACCGCTGAGCGTCACCATGCCGTGGAGGAAGTCGTCCGGGCCAAACTGGAATGGGAGCGGACCTTCGACAGCGTGCCCGACCTTGTGGCCATCGTGGACAATCAACACCAGATCGTGCGGGTGAACCTGGCGATGGCCAAGCGGCTGGGTCTGGCGCCGGACCAATGCGTGGGGCTTTTGTGCCACCAGGCCATTC
>CAZYDC010000130.1:0-11189 GCA_964646065.1 uncultured Planctomycetaceae bacterium
CCCACGGGCCCGACGGCAAGCCCTACCGCCGCCAGTCGATCGTGCTGGCCACCGGCGAAGGGCAGCAGGGCGTGCGGGTGCAGCAGACGGTCGCCGACAACACGGCCTTCCCGCGCGTGTACGAGCCCGGAAACCCCGACGCGGACAAGGACGGATACGTGGAAACGCCCAACGTGCAGATGCCCGTCGAGATGATGCACATGCTCCAGGCCAGCAAGGCCTACGAGGCCAACACGGCCGTGCTGAAGCGATATTTGGATGCGATGGACGTGACAGCGGAACTGCTGAAGTAGGAACCAAGGAGAACCCATGGCCGGCATAGACATGATATCGGGAATTTCGCCTCAGATGCCCCGCCCGTCCGGGCCTGGCGCCGCCCAGGGCGCCGGCGAGGGCGCCAGTTTCGACCAGACGCTCAAGGGCGCCATGGACAAGGCCGACGCCCAGCAGCAGCAGTCGACGCAGGCGCTGCAGGACGTGCTGACCGGAACCTCCGGCGACGTTCTGCCGGTGGTCTCGGCGATGGCCAAGGCGGACATGAGCTTCAAGCTGCTCATTGGCGTCCGCAACAAGATCATCGACGCTTACAAGCAGACGATGAACATGCAGGTGTGAAACCAACCCCAAGGCGGTAACCCGTGGCGGCAGCATTGGACAACTTCAAGGAAATCTGGCGACGGACCAGCCTGGTTCAGCGGGTGCTCCTGCTGGGCATCGTGCTGGGCTTCGCGGGGGCCGGGTTCTTCCTGGTCAACTGGGCCCGTCAGCCGGACATGGCCATCCTCTACACCTCCCTGGATCCCGAGCAGGCCTCCAAGGTCGCCGACAAGATCCGGGACCAGGGCGTGACCTTTGAACTCACCAACGGCGGAACGACCATCCTGGTTCCGGCCGAGAAGGTCTACTCGCTGCGGCTGACTATGGCCGGGCAGGGGCTGCCCAAGAGCGACCAGTCCGGCTATCGAATCCTGGACGAGGAAAAACTCGGCGCCAGCCCCTTCACTCAGCGAATCAATTACAACCGGGCGATCGAGGGCGAACTGGCCAAGTCCATCGAGATGATCGAGGGCGTGGTCAACGCGCGGGTCCACGTGGCCCAACCGGAGTCGTCGCTGTTCGCGGACAAGGACAAGCAGGCCACCGCGACGGTCGTGCTGGCGATGCGAAACGGCACGCGCATGACCCCCGCCAACGTGGCGGCCATCGTTCACCTGGTGGCCGGAAGCGTGGAATCGCTTTCGCCCGACAAGGTCACGGTCGTGGATTCCCAGGGCACGCTGCTCTCGGGCGAGGGCGGCTCCAACGACCTGGCCAAGAAGGCCGGAACGCTGCTGGACTACAAGGCGCAGATCGAAGAATACCTGGCCAAGAAGGCCGAGGACATGCTCACGGCGGCGCTGGGCCCGGGGCGGGCCACCGTCCGCGTCGACGCCACCGTCGATACGGTCAGCTCGACCACCACCACCGAGACGTACGACCCCGAAAAACGCGTCATCACCAAGGAAGAGACGACCTCCTCCTCGACGCCGCCCGCCGACCCCAAGGCCGTCGCCGGAGGGAAGGAAGAGAAGTCCACCAACGAGTACCAGGTCAGCAGGACGACCGAGCAGAAGACGGAAATTCCCGGCCAGGTCAAGTCGCTGACGGTGGCCGCGTTCGTGGACCTGACGCCGCCGGCCAAGGCGGCTGCCGACAACGCCGCCCCCGCGGCGCCGGCCCTGACCATTGCCGACGTTCAGACGATCATCCGCAACGCGATAGGTCCGCTGGCCACCGAGCAGAACGTCAAGGTGGTCAACACGCCGTTCTACCGTCCGCCGCCCGCGACGGACCAGCAGGCCCAGGAAGACACCCAAAGCAAGCGACAGCTTTACCTGGACATTGCCGGTCGCGGTTCGCTGGGCCTCCTGGTGGTCGGTTCGCTGGTGGCGCTGAAGCTGGTTCGCCGCCCGCGCAAGGAGTCCACGGCGCTGGCGGCTCTGGGTGGTTCGGCCGGGGAGTCCGGCCAGGTGGCGGGGGCGCTGGTCGCCGCCGATTCCATGGACCCGCAGGTCCTGCGGGCGCGGATCACCCGCGCGCTTCAGGAAAATCCCGAAGAGGTCAAGCGGCTGTTCATGAACTGGGTGGAGTCGGACAAGGGGGAAGCATAAATGTCGGCCCAGGGAATTAGAAAAGCCGCCATGCTGCTGATGAACCTTCCGGCCGGGACGGCCGCGGAGCTTCTGCGGTCGGCCAAACCGGACATGGTCACTCGCATCCTGGCCGAACTGGCCTACCTTCAGAACCACAACCAGCCCTCGGCCGCGTCGGCGGAACCGGTGCGGGAGTTTTCCAGCCTGGTCACCAAGGGCCGCTCCGGCGACAACAAGGGCGAGTTGGTCAAGACCATCCTCGAAACCGCCATGGGCGTCGCCAAGGCGCCGGAAATGATGCGGCAGATTCAGGACCTGTTGGTCCGCAAGGACCCTTTCGCGTCCATCCGGTCGGCCCCTCCGGCGGCGCTGGTCAAGGCGCTGGAAGGCGAGGCTCCGCAGGTGGTGACGATGGTGCTTTCGGAACTGCCGATGGCCGCCAGCACGCAAATGCTCAACCTGCTGTCCGAGGAGGTCCGAACGGCGGCGGTGCAGTGCATGGTCGCCGGGATCGAGACCTCTTCGGAGGTCAAGTTCAAGGTCGCCTCCATGATCGCCGAACGGATGCGCCCCAAGGACGGCAGCGGGGGGTTCGCCGAAGCCGCCGCGCCCGACGACGTTCGCCGCAAGCAGCTTCGCAAGGTGGCCTTGCTGCTGCGGTCGCTGGAAAAACCTCTCCGCGACGCCCTGATGGTTTCCGTGACCGCACAGGACGCCGAAACCGCCAAGGAAGTCACCAAACTCATGGTCGTCTGGGAGGACGTGCCCCTTGTCGCCGACCGTGCGCTGCAGGAAACCCTCCGCGGCATCGATTCGCGGAAGCTGGCCCTGTCGCTGGTCAAAGCCGACGCCGGTCTCATTACGAAATTCCGCTCCAATATGTCCGAGCGGGCCGCGGCCATGCTCGATGAGGAAACCTCGCTCTTGTCCTCGCCCAAACCGCAGGATGTCAAGCAGTCCCGCGAGTTGATCCTGGATGCCCTGCGGGCCGTCAACGCCAAGGGTGAACTGACGTTCGGGGAGGTCAAGGCATGAGGCCGGCGATCCAACTTCAAATGCCCGGTGCGATCCTGAGCGTTATCGCGAGCCAAACTCCTCCTCCGCCCCGGCCCGCCACTCCCGCCGCGCCGCCGCCGCCCCAGCCCGCGCCCGACGCGCAGTGGCTCCAGGCGCAGCAGGCCAAGATGCAACAGGCGTGCAAGGCCCTCGAATCCGCCGCCGCGCAATTGAACGACACCCGAAACCAACTGGTTTCCGACGCCGAGGAGCAACTGCTCGAATTGGCCATCGGACTGGCCGGCAAGGCCATGATGCGGGAAATCGAGGATGGGCGCCACCGCATCGAACCGCTGCTCAAAGAGGCCCTTTTGCGAGTCGGAGGGCGACAGGACGTGGTGGTTTATCTCCATCCAGAGGACCTGGCCCAATGCCAGGTCGCCGACGGGCAATTGCCCGAACTGGCCAACGTCAAACTCCAGGCCGACCAGGTCGTCCATCGCGGGCAATGCCTGGTCGAGACCTCGCAGGGAGCGATGATTTCCTCCTATACGGATCGGCTCGAAGACCTGGCCGACGCGGTCAGAACACGAGAATGACGAATGTCGAATGACGAATCAATAACAAATGACCCAATACCAAATGACTAATACGGAGCAGACGCAGGAACTGGCGCGAGGCGCGACGCGATCCGGAGTTCCGTATTTGCCATTGGTCATTCGCTTATTCGTCATTGATTCGTCATTCGACATTCGTCATTCGTCATTGGCCCCGCTGACTGCGTCTTTTGCGAGGCGCGTTTTATGACCGTTGATCTGGCCAAATACTGCCGCAAGCTTGAGCATACCACCCCTCGCGCGCGGGGAACGGTGCTGCGGGTGGCGGGCATGGTCGTCGAGTCGCGCGGGCCGATGGTCGGCATCGGGCAGCTCTGCGAGATTTGCCCCGCCGACGGACGCCGCGTTCCGGCCGAGGTCGTGGGCTTCCATCAGGAAAACAGAATCCTGCTTCCGCTGGAAAATATCGAGGGCGTCGCGCCGGGCGACCCGGTCGCCGCGCGAACCGCTCCGCGAACCATCGCCCTGGACGAGTCCGTGCTGGGCAGAGTGATCGACGCGATGGGAAAGCCCATTGATAACCTCGGACCTCTGCGCGGACGCGACCTTTGGCCGCTGGACAATAAGTCCCCGGCGCCCATGAGCCGGCAGAAAATCACGCAACCGCTGGTGTTCGGAATCCGGGCCATGGACGGCCTGTTGACCACCGGGCGCGGGCAGCGGATCGGCATTTTCTCGGGCAGCGGCGTGGGCAAGAGCACGCTCCTGGGCGAGATCGCGCGCGTCAGCGACGCGGACGTGAACGTGCTGGCCCTGGTGGGCGAGCGCGGACGCGAGGTGCGGCAATTCATCGAGGAATCCCTGGGTCCCAGCGGTTTGGCCCGCAGCGTGGTTTTGGTGGCGGCGGCCGACGTCTCGCCCATCCAGCGGGTCAAGGTCGCCTTCACCGCCATCGCCGTGGCTGAATACTTCCGTGACCGGGGCAAGAACGTGCTATTTATGATGGACTCCATCACGCGGTTCGCGCAGGCGCAGCGGGAGATCGGCCTGGCCGCCGGAGAACCGCCGACCAGCAAGGGCTACTGCCCCAGCGTCTTCAGCCTTCTGCCCAAAATCACCGAGCGCCTGGGCTGCACCGAGCGCGGCAGCATCACCGGGGTCTTCACCACCCTGGTCGAGGGCGACGAAATGGACGACCCCATCGCCGACAGCGTTCGGTCGCTTTTGGACGGCCACATCGTTTTGTCGCGTAAGCTGGCCGAGATGGGGCATTACCCGGCCATCGACATTCTCCAGAGTATCAGCCGATTGATGAATTCCATCGCGTCGAAAGGGCACCTCCAGGCCAGCCAAAAACTTCGGGCGATCTACTCGACCTACCAGCGGGCCGAGGACCTCATCAACATCGGCGCGGTCTCCCCGGGCGCCAACCCGCGATTGGATAAGGCCGTGGCGCTGATTGAGAAAGTGAACCAATTCTTAATTCAACCGACCGGGCAAAGTTGCCGATTCGAGCGAACAGTGAGCTGGTTGGACGAGATCACCCGTTCATGGGACGCCCCCGACGCGGCGACAAGCCGTGGCGCGGGCGCTATGCCCGCGTCCAACCGGCAAGATCGCGGACAAGCGGCCCCGCCCGCGGCGCAGACGCGTGAGGTTGGCAGATGAAAATGTTCTCCTGGTCAGCACAACGTGACGCGGGCTGTGACGCGGGCGTCCCGCCCGCGTGTGGCGAGGCCATCTTGGCCTCGCGTGCCGCAGGCATCTTGCCTGCGTCTTGCTGTTGCTGTGCCACAGAAGAAGAGACAACCGAAGAAGAAACAGACGGAAACGGCCAAGACGCGGGCAGGATGCCCGCGACACACGAGGGCGAGACGCCCTCGACACACGCGGGCAAGATGCCCGCGACACAAGAGGTTGGCAGATGAAAATGTTCTCTTGGCCATTGCAGCGATTGTTAGACCTGGCGGTCCAGAAGGAGCAGATCCTTCAGGGCCAGGTGCTCAAACTCGCGCAGGAGATCCGGTCGCTGCACCAGGAGGTGCGGCAGATTCGCAGGCAGATCGCGGATCGTCTGCGGGACCTGGCCCTTCAGCCGCTGATAGAGCGATTGGCCCGGCGGGAGGTGTTCCTGCGGTGGACGATCTCGCGGGAAAGCGAAATCGCCGCCAAGGAGGGCCAGGCGGCGGCCCTGCGGGAAAAGAGAAAGTCATTGCTGGAAGAGTTTCACAAGGCGCGTTCGGCGCGAAAGACGCTGGAGAGGCTGCGGGAGGAAAGCCTTCTGCGGTACAAGAAACAGTTGCAGCGGACGGAGCAGGGCCGCCTGGACGAAGCGGCCCAGGGCGCGCACGCACGGCGCAACATGGGCGTGTTGCCCGTTTCCGCATCGTAGAGTTCAGGAAGAGGCAAAGAAAAGGCACACGGGCAGGATGCCCGTGCCACAGGTGATACGATGAAATGGATGAAAATCGGTATTGTGTTGGTGGTGTTGGCGGGCCTGAGCTTCGGGTCCTCGTATTTCATTTCCACCCGGATGATCAAACGGGCCGACGCGTCGCAGATGGCGACCACCAAACCTCAGGCGCCGCCCCCGGCGCCCGTGGAGGCCATCGTGGCCGACTCCCAGAAGGAGCAGCAACTCGACAGCCTGGTCAAGGAACTTCACCAGAAGATCGAGGACTGCCGCCGGCACCAGGAAGAGCTCGATCAGCGCGAGACGCGGGTGCAGTTGGCCCAGGAATCGCTCCAGAAGCGTTCCGAGGAACTGGAGGCGCTGCAATTGAAGCTCGTGGCGCCGCTGACCGCGCTGAAGGACGCCCAGGCCGATTTCAAGCGCCAGCAGGTGCTGGTGGCCACGCAGGAAAAGGTCAACCTCAAGCGCACCGCGGCCATTTACGAAAAAATGGAGCCCGCCAAGTGCGCCAAGATCCTGACCGACATGTGCGTCGGGTCGCAGGAAGAGGACGCGGCCAAGATCCTGCATTTCATGTCGGAGCGCGCGGCGGCCAAGCTGATGGGGGAGATTACCGACAAGGGCCTGGCCGCCAGCCTCACCGAAAAGCTCAAGAACATTCAGGAGGAGAACTAGCATGGACATTGCCACCATCCTGGGCGTGGTTCTGGGGCTGGGATGCGTCCTGGTCGGCGTGATGGCCGACGGAGGCAACTTCGTCCTGTTCGTGAACTTCCCGGCCATCTCTATCGTGGTGGGCGGCACCTTCGCGGCCACGTGCATTCACTTCTCGATCGGGCAGGTGTTTCGGATCATGTCGGTCGTCAAGAAGACGCTGATCTACCCGATGGCCAAGGAACCGGACCTGGTGCAGAAGATGGTGAACTATTCCGCCATCAACCGCCGCGACGGAGCGCTGGCGCTGGAAAAGCAGATGGCCAAGGCAGGCGACTCGTTCCTGGTGCAGGCGATCCGGATGATTATCGACGGTCAGAACGAACACGCGATCAAGGACCAGTTGTCGATGGAGATCCAGAACCTCCAGGCCCGCCACGGGGAGGGCAAGAAGATGCTGGAATTCATGGGCTCGGGCTGCCCGGCCTTCGGGATGGTCGGAACGCTGATCGGGCTGGTGCAGATGTTCAGCTCGATGGACTCGCCCGAGAAGATCGGCAAAGGCATGGCCGCGGCGCTGGTCTGCACGTTCTACGGGGCGTTCCTGGCCAACCTGTTTTTCATTCCGCTGGCGGGCAAGCTGGGCATCCGCTCCAAGCGGGAGACGATCCTGCGGGAGATGATCATGGAAGGCGCGGTCAGCATCGTTCGCGGCGAAAGCCCCACCGCGACCCGGGAACGGATGCAGACGTTCGTCTCCGTCAAGAACCGCATGGAATTCAAACCCAAGGTCTAAAACAAACATCCAGCGCCAAACACCCGATAAAGAAACGGCAAAGAACAAACAAGGCCAGATGTGAAATGTCCGAGAAGAAGAAAAAACACGAGGAAGAAGAAGGCGGCGAGAGCGTCGGCCTGTGGTACGTCTCCTTCGCGGACATGATCACGCTGCTGCTGTCGTTCTTCGTGATGCTCACGACCTTCTCCTCCTACAGCAAGGAGGACCTCACCAAGTTCGCCGGCGTTTGGGCGCAACTGGCCGACTACTCCGTCTTCAGCAGCGTACACTCCAACGAGGGTCTGGCGCCGTCGTCGCAACGGCCGGTGGACTTCACCCAGGCCGGCAGCGAGAAACCCACCGAGTCCGATCCGCGGGTCGTCCAGAACACCGGCGAATCGCAATGGACGGCGATCGCCGACGCGTACAGCCGGCGCCGCGTGCTTCAGGTTCCCTCCAGCAGGCTTTTCTGGGGCACCGGAACGCAGTGTACGCTCCTGACCCCGGCGGGAAAGGCCCACCTCAAAATGCTCTCCGCGTTCCTCCGCCAGGTTCCCTGCCAGGTCCTGATCGGAAACAGCATCGCCAGCGGAATCCTGCCCTCCTGCAAGGGTCAGGAACTGGACCGCTCCTATGCGCTGCTGGAGCACCTGCGCAACGAGGAGCACGTTGCCCCCGGCCGCATCGGCCTCAAGGCCTCGGGCCCCGAGTTGGCCGACAGCTCGGGCCTCGAGGGCGTCATGGAAATCACCCTTCTGGCGGAGGGCTCGAAATGAGCGAAGACTCAGGAGAAAAGGTTCCCCTGTGGTACATCTCCTTCGCGGACATGATCACGCTGCTGCTGTCGTTTTTCGTGATGCTCCAGACGATGGCCCACACGCAGGACTCCAAGCTGCTGGGCATCAGCCAGGAATCCTTCCGCCGCGCGATCGCGGGAATGGGGGTTCCGGACTTCCTGTTCGGACGGGGCGGGCAGTTGGACCTGGAGTATCATAAGGTCAAGAACGCCATGGAAGAAAAGTCCGCCAAGGAAGTCAATCCCGGCAGGATCATCGACGCGGACGACGAGAGCATCCGCAAGCTTTTCGAGCAGATCAAGAAAGAGATGGAGACCCAATCCACCAATCAGACCCCGCGGCTGGTCAACGTGATCCAGGCGCCGATCGCCTTCGCCTCCGGCGGCAGCGAGCTGAGCGCCGCCGACAAGGCGGTGCTGGACGGTCTGGTGCGGAACCTCATTCAGAATGGCGCCGGGTCCGGACAGTTGGAAGTGCTGGGCTGGGCGGGCGACGAGCCCTCGGAACAGCGGCAGTGGATGGTTTCGGCCCAGCGGGCCGGAGAGGTGGAACGGTATCTTCGGGCCTCGCTGGGCAAGGTCCGGCCGGGGCAGTGGGAGTTGTCTTCTTGGGGCGTGGGGCCTTCAAACCCCAAGCTCCAGACGTTGGGCTTTGTGCCCGGAAAATCTGCGATCCTTATTGCTGTAACGGCCAAGGGTGAATGACATGGCGGAAGACGAAGAGAAAGAATCGGCCGACACGAAGAAAAAGAGCGGCGGGCTGAGCCCCAAGCTCAAGATCATCATCGTGGTCGGTCTGGCGGTGGCGATCATCGGAATCTCGGCCGCGGTGGGGGGCTTCATGGCCCGATCGGCCGCCGCGGCGGCAGCTCCGCCCCAAGGGCCGCAGACCACCCAGCCGGCTGCGGAAGAGCCCGCCGCCGGTGAAACCAAGAGCGATGTCCAGTACACCTACTGCGAGATGGAACCGACCATCGTCAACCTCGACGAACCGCGCCTCGCCCGGTACATCCGCGCCAGCATTGTCCTGGCCGTCAAGGCCGAGAACTTCAAGGCCGTCAGCGAACTGGTGGACAAGAAGAAGCCCGAACTCAAGAGTTGGCTGACCGTGTACCTGGCCGGATGCTCGCTGGAGGATGTTCGCGGACCCAAGAACCTCAACCGCATCTGCCGCGAGGTTCGCGAGGCCTTCAACGAGCAGCTCTGGCCGGGCAGCAAGCCCCTGATCGAGAAAGTCCTTCTCAAGGAGTTCGCTGTCCAATGACCCAACCTTCATCATCTGACGGTCAAATGCTCCGAAAGCTTCAGGACGCCGCCGGCGAGCGTCCCGGCCCGGGCCACAACCCGATCGCCGGCGAGTTCGACTGGAAAAGCCCGTGCTGTTTCACCCTCGGGCAGATGCAGCGGCTGCGCGAGTTGGGCGACGCCGTCGCCAAGCGCCTGGGCGAGGCGCTGGCCAAGCTGCTGCGGGCGGAGATCAGCCTCGAACCGGTCCAGGTCAACCTGCGATACGGAAAGGCCGCCCTGGACTCCTTCGAGTCCGCCGAACCCTACTATGTCGCGCTGACCGACGAAGGCTCCGCCGCCTGCGGCTGCCTGGTCATGCCCGCCGTCGCGGCGACCCGGTTCGTCGGAAAGTTCCTGGGCGCCTCGGGCGATTCCGCCACCACCGGCAGGAAGCTCTCGCCGCTGGAGCAGGAACTGCTGCTGGACGTGGTCCGGGCCGTCGCCAACGAGCTGTCGGCCGAGTTGACTGCCTCCGGCGCCAAGGGCGTGAAAACCGGCCCCCTAGGCCGGGCTGCCCCGACAGGCATGGAACTGGCCGAATGCTGCTGCTTCGTCCTGGGCTCCTCCGGAAAGGATCTGCCGCTGCTGGCCCTGGTGCTGCAGTGCGGATTCGTCGAGGGCATCTTCGCGGCCTCGGGAATGACCACCGCCAAGATCACGCAGCAGGAGAGCGCCAGTCGCCTCAGCACGCACCTGGGAACGGCCCACGTGATGGCCTCCGTCTGGCTGGGCAACGCCGAACTTTCGATGAAGGACGTCATGGCCCTGGAGACTGGGGACGTGCTTCTGCTATCCAAGAAGGCGGGCCAGCCGGTGGACCTGATGGTCCAAGGTCAGCCGCTCGCCTACGGGCTGATGGTCCGCAACCAGGATCGCTACGCCATGCAGATCACCGACCGTCTGGAACTGGCGCCGCCCCCGCCGCCGCCGCAAACAACGCCGCCGCAAACGACACAAATATCTGGAAAGGCTTGATTTATGTCCGATACTACTGAAGCAACCGCCGTGGAACCCGAACCCCAAACCGAGGTCCAGGAAGTTCAACTTCCCGAGGCCCAGGACCGCAGCCCCAAGCCCGCCGCCGGACAGATGGACCTGCTGCTGGACGTCACCGTCAAGGTCCAGGCCTGCTTGGGCGAAGTGGAAACCCAGGTGCGGGACCTGCTGCAGATCAACACCGGGTCGGTCATCACGCTGGACCGCCAGGTCGGCGAGCCGGTCGATCTGTTCCTGCGGGGCACCCGATTCGCCACCGGACACCTGGTCGTCGTGGGCGACCACCTGGGCGTCAGGATCAAGGAGATCCTCCAGCCCGCCGCCGCCGGCGAGCCGGAGACGGGCAATCCGTAATCCGGAGGGGGCCGTTGCCCGCAGGGAAGAAATGGTGAGTTCGTAACGCATTAGAACCTGTCGGGAAGCCACCCGAACGGGCGGGCGGCTCATTAGAACGCGCAGGCGGCTCATTAGAACCTGTTCGGAAGCCATTAGAACCCGCCCGCAAATCTGCAAGTATTGTATACAAAGCATGTTATGCATTCCAGACCCCCATTCCGCGCGTTTTTCGCGCTATTTTACG
>CAZYDC010000131.1:0-11151 GCA_964646065.1 uncultured Planctomycetaceae bacterium
TGCTTGATCACGCCACCGATGTAGAACAGCGCCATCTCGGACAGGCCTGCATAGGAAATGAACCCGCCCGCCCCAGACCCTCGCCAACATCTCCATTTGCCTGATTCACCAGGCCGACTATCTGCTGGACCAGCAACTACGCATGGAACAAGATATTTGTGAAAGAGGGCGGCCTGCGCGAACGAATGACCCGAGCGCGGCTGGACTACAGGAACAGGAATGATGGCCGAAAATAAGGCCGAAAAGATAAAAAATATTTCGCGCGGCGAAACACGGCCAGCCATCGACTTATGAAGACCCACACATTCGCGCGGCGGATTGATTGCAATAAAGCGCTCCCGGCGACGTTATTCATATAGGGTCGCGTCGTTTTGCCTGCCCCTCGGGGGCGGCGGCCCGCGCGGGCCTGATAGGGGCTCGCGAGAGCTATTTGACATCTGAATATATGAGGGGCCGTCACGAAACGGAAAACTCTTCGGGTTCCCCGTCGGGTGCCATGCCCAAGTCTGCGCGGGCATGTTGGCGAGCGGAAGACATGCCCGCGCAGACTTGGGCATGGCACCCAAAGAGGACCGTGGAAATCCCCTGACGATGCGCCAAAAAAACACACAACCCGGGTGCCTCAATTTGTAACATGCTTATTATAATGCACTTACGACTTAACGAACCCGAAAAAGCCGGGCAGAACAGGCTCCAGTTGGGCAGATCGGGTTCCTGGTCGGGCAGGACGAGTTCTCGGTCGGGCAGAGCAAGTTTTCCGTTGGGCAGGCCGGGTTCCCAATCGGGCAGGATGTTTGTAGTGTGCCCGTGAGGGCATTCTTAAGAAACGCCTCACGGCGTCACCTACGAACGATTCTTGAAGAAACGCCTCACGGCGTCACTACGAACGGGAAATCTTTTCCCAAATTGGCGCTTGTGGTTGGGGCTTGAGGCGGGTAGACTGTTTTAGTTTCTAATTTAAGGACGGAAGGCTGGCTGCCGCGGATCGGCGGCTGGGCTTACCGCGACAAGGTATCAAGACCTATGGGCATTCTGGCAGAGACGAAGAAGAAAATCGTAGTTGACAATCAAAGGCATGAAGGCGACACAGGCTCGGCCGAGGTGCAGATCGCGATTCTGACCGCGCGAATCAACCACCTGACCGGGCACCTGAAAGACCACAAGAAAGACCATGCCTCCCGCCGGGGACTGCTGATGATGGTGGGAAAGCGCAGCAGCCTTTTGAAGTATCTGTCCACCACCACCCCAGAGCGTTACCGCCAGATCATCGGCAAGCTGGGCCTGCGAAAGTAATTGACGATTGACAGTTGACGATTGACGATTCAAAGAGCGGGACGGGAAGTCTCTTCGTCGTCTCTTCAATTGGCAATTGTAAATTGTAAATTGAAAAATTGAACAGAAAATGGCCTGCCCCGATGGGCAGGCCGGAAGGCAAGAGAGAAAGAGAAAAATGACAACAGCATTGAGAGTAGAGAGAGAGATTGGCGGAAGAGTATTGTCTTTGGAGACGGGCCGGGTTGCAAAGCAGGCCCATGGCGCGGTGATGGTTCAGTATGGGGAAACGGTGGTCCTGGCGACGGTGCTGACGGCGCCCTCCACCCGGGAAATCGACTTCTTCCCGCTGTACGTCGACTATCGCGAAAACCAGTACGCCGCCGGCAAGGTTCCGGGCGGCTTCTTCAAGCGCGAGGGCAGGCCCTCCACCAAGGAAATCCTGACGATGCGGCTGATCGACCGCCCGATCCGCCCGCTGTTCCCCGCGGACTTCATGAACGAAGTGCAGATCCAGTGCATGGTCCTTTCGACCGACCAGGAGAACGACCCGGACACGCTGGCCGTGATCGGCGCGTCGGCCTCGCTGGCCCTGTGCCCCGCGCCCTTCCAGGGCCCGGTGGGCATCGCCCGAATCGGCTACGTCGACGGCAAGTGCGTCGTCAACCCCACACACACCCAGCTCGAAACCAGCGCCATGGAACTGGTGGTCGCCGGACCCTCCGACGCCATCAACATGATCGAAATGGGCGCCAACGAAGTTTCCGAGAAGGTCGTCGCCGAGGGCACGGCCCTGGGCTTTGAAGTCTGCAAGCAAATCATCGAGATGATCAACGAGTTGGCCGCGAAGGTCGAAGTCAAGAAGGACTACGAGTCCACCCCGCTGCCCGAGGACCTCAAGAAGCTGGTCGAGAAGAAGTACGGTGACCGCATCCGCCAGGCCAAGCAGATCCCCGGCAAGACCGATCGCGGCGACGCGATGACGATCCTGCGGGACGAACTGCTCGCCGAGGTTTGCCCCGACGGCGTCGAGGAACCCGAGTACACCCCCGGCCAGGTGAAGGAAGCCTTCTACAAGGTCGAGGGCAAGGTCCAGCGCGAGCTGATCCTGAGCGGCACGAGGCCCGACGGCCGGCGCATCGACGAGGTTCGCCCGCTGGGCATCGATGTGGCCGTGCTGCCCCGCACGCACGGGTCGGCCCTGTTCAGCCGCGGCGAAACGCAGGCCCTGGTCACCACGACTCTGGGCACCCCGCGCGATGTGCAGATCATCGACGGCTTGCAGGAAGAGTATTCCAAGAAGTTCATGCTGCATTACAATTTCCCGCCCTTCAGCGTGGGCGAGATTCGTCCGATCCGCGGCCCGGGCCGGCGAGAGATCGGCCACGGGGCCCTGGCCGAGAAGAGCCTCGACCCCGTCCTGCCGAAAGTGGAGGCGTTCCCCTACACCGTCCGCGTGGTGGCCGACATCATGGAATCCAACGGTTCGACCTCCATGGCCACCGTCTGCGGCGCGACACTGAGCATGATGGACGCCGGAGTGCCGATCAAGGCGCCGGTCGCGGGCATCAGCATCGGAATGGTCAGCGACGGCGACCGATACATCCTGCTGACCGACATCGTCGGTGAGGAAGACTTCCACGGCGACATGGATTTCAAGGTCGCCGGCACCAAGGACGGCATCACGGGCATCCAGTTGGACATGAAGGCCCGCGGGATTCCGCAGGACCGGATCGTCCAGACGCTGGAGCAGGCCAAGACCGCGCGGCTGTTCATTCTGGGCGAGATGGCCAAAGTCATGCCCGCGCCGCGGCCGGAAATCAACCGCTACGCACCGAGAATGCTGACCATCAAGATCAACCCCGAGAAGATCGGCAAGGTCATCGGACCGGGCGGCAAGATGATCAACAAGATCCAGGAGCAGACCGGCGCGACCATCGACATCGAGGAAGACGGCACGATCTTCATCGCCTGCGTCAACGGCGACGGCGCCGAGGCGGCCCGCAACGCCATCGAGGCCCTGACCGAGGAAGTCCAGATCGGACGGGTGTACTCCGGAAAGGTCGTTTCGATCCGCGAGTTCGGCGCCTTCGTCGAAATCATGCCCGGCCAGGACGGCCTGGTGCACGTCAGCGAACTGGACGAGAAATTCATTAAGAATGTCAACGACGCCTGCCAGGTCGGAGACACGCTGAAGGTCAAGGTCATCTCCATCGACGATCAGGGCCGCGTGAAGCTCTCTCGCAAGGCCGTAATGAAAGACGAGAAGGAAGGCAAGAAGGACTGACCGTCCGCCAGCCTGTCCGAATAATACTGTGGCACGGATTTTCAAGCCAACGGCCGCACCGCTTGAAAATCTGTGCCACAACTTTTTCGGATAGGCTTTATCGCTGAGCCAGCACCCCGGCCAGCATCGCCAGGGCCGCCGTCTCGATTCGCAATACGGTCGAGCCCAGGCGCACCGGGACAAATCCGCCGGCGAGGATCGCCTCGCGCTCCGCCGGCGTGAAACCGCCCTCCGGCCCGACCAGCACCGTCACCGGCTGGGCCTCCGGTTTCCATTCCGATAGCGCCTGCGGCAGGCTCGCGGCGCCTTCGCCCAGGTCCCCCACCAACCGCACGGCCGGCCCCGCCGCCGGCGCGGCCAGGAACGCTTGCAGCGCGAGCGGATCGTGAATCTCCGGCAGGAAGTCCAGCCCGCACTGCTTGGCCGCCGCGATGCAGTGCGTCCGCCATCGCTCGCGGGCCCCTTCGCCCAGCGGCTCGCCGCCGCTGACGCTTCGCTCGAATCGCACCGCCGTCAGCGAGGCCGCGCCCAACTCGGTGGCCTTTTCCAGCAGCCAGTCCAGCCGCTTGCCCTTGGGAATCGCCGTCGCCAGGTGAATCGTCGGTGCCGGCCGGGGCGAGTCGCTCACAGGCCCGACCACCTCCACGCTCACCTTGCCGTGCTTGGCCATCGCGATCCGCCCCGCCGCCCGGCGCCCGCGCCCGTCGAACAATTCCACCTCGGCCCCCGCGCCCAATCGCAGCACGTGCATCGCATGATGCGATTCCGCCGTGGAAAGTTCCACAACGGCCGCAGCCGCCAGTGTCTCGCAGTAAAACCGATATTTGTCGTCGTCACCCATTATTGGGATCCTTGCGCGGCGGCCATCCCTGGCCGCCGCGTCCGGAGGTGGCGGCCAGGGATGGCCGCCACCCATAATTACGGAAGCACACTTTACTTTCTTCCTTCCATCTTCGTAACGAGCAATTCCCAGCCGTTGGTAGTCATTGTGTCGTCCCGGCCGGGCGCCTTGATTTCCTCTTGCGGTTGCACGATCACGATCTCAACCACGGCATCATCGAAACTCGTGTCCCAAAAAACGCGCTCGAATTCTTCCGCAAGCCCCTTCGCCGATACGCCGTGCATGGAACCGACGACGATCTCCACGCGCGTAACCCAGGTCAGCCCTCGCATGGTGGCGACGGCCTCCAGTTCGGGAAACATCTCGGCGGCCAATCGTTGCTCGTTCACGTGCGATCCTTCCCTCCTTGGGGTGGCATGGCGACGTTGTTTGTCGCCATGCGAATGTTCGCGCGACCAAACATGGCGACAAACAACGTCGCCATGCTACCCTTACTTATGCTTCTCGCTCTTGGGGAACCATTCGAGCAGTTCCTTGGTGACCAGGTCGTGCCCTTTGCGGTTGGGATGGTTGATTTGCGACATCAGGTCGGCCAGTTTCCCGCCGCCCTTGATGTACCCCTTGAACGCGTCGAGGCTGTCGGCCAGGCCGACGTGAAACTCCGCCGCCAGGTGGCGCACCTGCTGTGCGTGCGTATTGAGCGGATCGTTGGGGTCGTCCAGGTGGCTGCTCTCGTCGCCGGTGGGCGTCAGCAAAATCACTTTCACGCCGGCCGCCTGCGCCTTCTTTATCATCGAGACCCAGGCCTTGCGGGACTGCTCCAGGCTCATCCCGCGATCGTTGAGCACGTAGTCGATCGTCACCACGTCGGGCCTCAGCGACAGCACGTCGCGGTCAAACCGGGCCGCGCCGCCTTCGCAGTTCTCCCCGCCGATGGCCGTGACGATCACGTTCGTCACCGCCAGCGGGAACTCGGCCTTGATGCCCTTGTGCAGCAGGTGCGGGTACGCGTTGAACGTGTCCACCGTCGGCGTCTGAAAATACCCGGCCGGAACGCTGTGGCCGTGACACACGATGTTCACGATCCGGTTTTGCGGCCAGGCTTTTTCCATTTCCTTCGACACGCCGGCCAGGTAAGTCGCCTTGTCCGCGACGCCCTTGGCCGCCGGGGCCGTCGAGGGTTGCGTCGCCGGCTCATCCGCCGCCAGCATCGCAAACGAAACAAGCAACGTCGCCAAGCACGTCAGTAAAATCGCATTCATCATCGAGCCATCCTTCATTTGTTTACCACGCGGGCCGGGGTCCGGCGCCGCAAGAACGAAGAGATTACTGATTCTACGACAATAAGTCACACTGGTTTTCAACATTGCGTCCATCGGGTGCCATACCCAAGTCTGCGCGGGCATGTCTTTGGGCCCGTGCAAGACATGCCCGCGCGGACTTGGGCATGGCACCCAAGTGGGTTCCGGAATACCGTGATGCGTCCTTCAACATTCGTAGGCAACGGGACGCCGCTTGTGTAAAATCGTGATTGTGTCCGCATGGGCGGACGAATGAATTTTTTTTTGGAGTGTCGGATGAGCAAAGTCGCGGTGGTTTCCTGCCCCGGGTACGAGCCCGGCGAAGTCTTGTCGGCGGTTCGGTCGGCCTTGGCGCACCTGGGCGGGCTGGAGCGGTTCGTCAAGCCGGGCATGAAGGTCCTGCTCAAGCCCAACCTCCTGCTGGCCAAGCGGCCGGAGGTCGCCGCGACGACACACCCCGCCGTCGTCCAGGCCGTGGCCACGCTGGTGCGGCAGGCGGGCGGGACCGTGACCATCGCGGATAGCCCCGGCGGGCCGTACATGGCTTCCTCGCTGCGGAGCGTCTACCGCGCCACCGGCATGGAGCAGGTCGCGCAGGAAACCGGCGCGACCCTCAACTACGACCTTGCGGACGTTGAGGTTCCCTGCCCCTCGGCCAGGCTGCTCAAGAGAATCCCGATCCTCAAGCCGATTGCCCAGGCTGACCTCGTCATCAATCTGCCCAAGCTCAAGACGCACTCGCAGATGATCTACACCGGCGCCGTGAAGAACATGTTCGGCGCGATCCCGGGCACGGCGAAGATCGAGTACCACATGCGGCTGGCCGATTCCGACCGTTTCGCCGACGCGATCATCGATATTTTCCTCGCGACCCGCCCGGCCTTGAACATCATGGACGCAGTCGTCGGCATGGACGGGGCCGGACCCTCCGCCGGCGACCCCAGGCAGATCGGGGTGATCCTGGCCAGCGAGGACGCCTTCGCGTTGGACTTCGCCGCACTGCAAATCGTCGGCGCCAATCCAGCCAACGTGCCCGTGATGAAGGCGGCAACGCGTCGCGGCCTGGTGCCTGGCGCGAGGGGAAAAACGGGGACTGAGACCGATTTCAGCTTTGGGAAATCGGTGTCTGTCCCCGGTTTTCCCGGCACGAGTCATATCGAAATCCTCGGCCGTGCCATCCAGGACGTGCGGGTCAAGCAGTTCAACATGCCCGGAACCGACGCGATGCTCGCCGTCACCTGGTCGCACAGCAAACTCCTGCAAACGTTCGCCAATCGCGTCAAGCCCAGGCCGGTGTTCATTCACGACATCTGCACCGGCTGCGGCATCTGCGGGAAGAGTTGCCCGGCCCAGGTCATCACGATGTGCGGCGGCAAGCCCCGCGCGGACCTGGAAAAATGCATCCGCTGCTTCTGCTGCCAGGAACTCTGCCCCTCCAAGGCCGTGAAGATCAAACGCCTGCCGCAGGCCCTCAGCTCCGTCCTGCGGATCGTGTTCTTCCTGGCCTCGATGCTCTCGGCCCGCCTGCATCCAAAACCCGACCGACCATCGTAGCGCGCCGTTGCCAAAGTCCCCGCCCCGGTCTTCCGATATCAAGTACGTAGCCGCACCGAAAAAGGAAGAATCCGTGCCGCAGACCGACTTGGCCAACCAGACCGATTTCGCCTCCGCCCAGCGCGCGGAGGCGGACGAAGTCGCCGCGCTTTCCCGGACCATCCTGGCCCTGGGCCTGATGACGCACGTGCTGGAGGCCGTCAACGATCTGGTGCTGGTGCTTAACGAACATCGCCAGATTGTGTTCGCCAACCGCAATTTCCTCTCGCTGCTTGGGGCCAAGGACCTCAGCGTGGTGCTGGGCATGCGCCCCGGCGAATCGGTCGGATGCGCGGTCGCCAAGTGCTCGCCAGGCGGCTGCGGAACGGGCAAGGCCTGCTCCACCTGCGGCGCGGTCAACGCCATTCTATCCGCGCTGAAGGGCTTGCCCGACTCGCGCGAATGCCGCATCCTCCGCGAGGACGACGCGCTAGACTTGATGGTGCGCACCACCCCGTTCGAGGACGACGGTCACCGCTTCGTCATCTGCTGCGTCTGTGACATCAGCGACACCAATCGCCGCCGCGCCCTGGAGCGCATCTTCTTCCACGACGTGCTCAACACCGCCGGCGGCGTGACGATGCTTGCCCAGCGAGTCGCCGACGGAAACGAAAAACCCGACGACCGCGGCCGCCTGCACGAACTGGTGTCCATGATGGTCGACGATATCCAGGCCCAGAGGGACCTGATGGCGGCCGAGTCATCCGAACTGCTCGTGCGGGCCGAGCCGTTCTCCACGCTCGAACTTCTCCAGAACCTCACGCGGCTTTACTTCAACTCGCCCGTCTGCAAGGACCGCTGGCTGAACCTCGAAGAGTCGCCCGACGTCACCCTGCACAGCGACCGCAGGCTGGTGGCGCGTGTGCTGGGGAACCTGCTCAAGAACGCGCTGGAAGCCACGCCCGCCGACGGCGTGGTCGATGTCTCCATGGCCCAGTCTGAGGGAGGGGTGGATTTTTCCGTCCGCAACCCCGGCGTCATTCCGCCCGACGTCCAGTTGCAGCTCTTCCAGCGATCGTTCTCCACCAAAGGCGCCGGCCGCGGGCTGGGCACCTACAGCGTCAAACTACTCACCGAACGCTACCTCGGCGGGCGTGTCTGGTTGAAATCCAATCCCGACGAGGGAACCGCCTTCCACGCGTGGTATCCCATGACGCTCGCGAGGAAGTGACAAACGCAAAACTTGACGCGTTTCCCGCGATCCTCGCCAAACAGCAAGCTCTGACCAAGCTCTTGCGGATTCGCCCTTCCGTTTTGACACTTGACACAACCGTAACCGGCAGTACACTGCGCGCGGAATGCCAAAGCTACGTGGGGTAAGCGGCCCTGGGGCATTTGGCGCGCGGAAAGGTACGCCATGAATAATGCAATCCTCACTCCCGACTATCTCTTCAACGCCGATCCGACCCTGCATGTCATTGGCGGCCGCCTGTGGCTCTTTGCGACCCACGATCAGACCTCCGTGCTTTTCATCAAAGGGGACGACTGCAGCAACATGTACGATTATCAAGCCATGAGCACGGACGATTTCCGGACGTGGGTGCATCATGGTTCCATTTTCAGCATCCACGACGTGGCCTGGGCCAAGGGCAACGCGGTTTGGGACGGCGACGCCGGAATCGAGGCCGACGGCAAATTCTATGCGTACGCCCCGTTCGACTTCCAGATCGGCGTGCTCGTCAGCGACCACCCGGCCGGCCCGTATCGCGACGCCCTGGGACATCCGCTGATACACAGGGACGAAACCAATCAGGGATTCATGGCCGTCAGCCCAAGCGTCGTCTTCGACGGCCAGACGCCGTATCTCGTGTACGGATGGGGAAAGCTCTATATCGCCAAATTGAAGCCAAACATGATCGAGCTGGCCGAGGCCCCGCAACAAATCAGTGTCCCCAGCGATTTCGTGGAGTCGCCCATCATAGCCAGGATCAACGGCAGGTATTACCTGACCTATTCCAACGGCGGCCTGTGGGGAGAAAGAGAATACGACATCCCGCGAATGCGATACTCCATATCGGATTCCATATCCGGCCCCTACGTCGATTCGAGGACGCTCCAGGAGGCGCAGGTCAACAGCCCCGAAAGCGGATTCCGCCACCAATACGCCAGCTCCGCCCATCAGGGATTTGCCTGCTACAAGGGGCAATGGTATTTCGCGTATCATCGAGACAGCGCCGACGGGTGCCATCGACATGTTTGCGTGACCAAATTGAACGTGCATGAAGATGGAACATTGGCCGTGGTCGATCCGAACACCGATCCGGGGGTCACCGGCAAGCCCGCGGTTCTGCTTCTGGACGCCTTTGCCCCGTACAAGCGCGAGGCCGAAGAATTCCATGACCGCTCCGGCGCCGCGGAGGAACAGGGGATTCGCCAGGACTACCATTTCAAGATGCGGGACGGTGGATTCCTGCGATTCAACAATATGGATTTCGGCGCCGGCGCCGACGGCTACCGCATTGAAGTCAGTTGCGAAAACCGGAACCTGACGGGCCCAACGGTCGAATTTCACCTCGGTGCCGCCGACGGCCCCCTGTTGGCGGCATGTCCGGTCGAATTCACGGGCGGCACGACGGACTACGTTATCAAGTCTGGAGAAATCCTGACGCGAATCGGCGGCGTACACGATCTCTACATCGTGGCCCATGGCAATGGCGGGGACACGGATGCTTCACTGTTCAATATCAATTGGTTCACATTCACCAGAAACAGTGGATGACGATGCGCCGCCTCGTCGGGTCTGTCCGCGCAAAACTTAACGCGTTTCCTGCGCTCCCCGCCAAACAGCAAGCTCTTACCGAACGCTTGCTGCTCGCCCTTCGGTTTTCCGAGCGTTTGACAGGGGCATTCATTTCGGGATCAAAAAAGCGGCGGTCGGAAATGATCCGACCGCCGCTGTTCTTTGCTGTCACCGATTACCGGTTACTGATTACCGATTACCGTTTCTTAGTACATGTCCTCGCCGCCGCCTGGAGGGGCGCCGCCGCCCTTTTTCTTTTCCGGGATCTCGCTGACGACCGCGTCGGTGGTCAGGAGCAGTCCGGCCACGCTGGCGGCGTTCTGGAGGGCGGTTCGCTCGACTTTCGTCGGGACGATGACGCCGGCCTTGACCATGTCGGTGTACTGGCAGGCCAGGGCGTCGTAACCGTAGTTGACGTCGTCGGACTCCATGACCTTGGCGGCGACGATGGAGCCGTCCAGGCCGGAGTTCTCGGCGATCTGCTTGATCGGGGCGACCAGTGCCCGGCGGACGATGTCCACGCCGGTTTTCTCGTCGTCGCTGTCGCACTTGACCTTGTCCAGGGCCTTCATGGCCCGCAGAACGGCGACTCCTCCGCCGGGGAGGATTCCCTCTTCGACGGCGGCCCGGCAGGCGTGCAGGGCGTCCTCGACGCGGGCCTTCTTTTCCTTCATCTCGACCTCGGTGGCGGCCCCGACGTTGATCTGCGCGACGCCTCCGGCCAGCTTGGCCAGGCGCTCTTCGAGCTTCTCGCGGTCGTAGTCGCTGGTGGTCGATTCGATCTCATGCTTGAGCTGCTCGATGCGGGCCTTGATGTCGGACGTCTTTCCGCCGCCCTCGATGATCGTGGTGTTGTCCTTGTCGATTCGCACCCTCTTGGCCGAGCCCAGGTCGCCGATCTGGATCGACTCGGTGGAGATGCCCATGTCTTCCATGACGGCCTTTCCGCCGGTGAGCGTGGCGATGTCGCGGAGCATTTCCTTGCGGCGGTCGCCGAAGCCCGGGGCCTTGACCGCGCAGCACTGGAGCGTTCCGCGAAGCTTGTTGACCACCAGGGTCGCCAGGGCCTCGCCCTCGATGTCCTCGGCGATGATCAGCAGCGGGCGTCCGCTCTGGG
>CAZYDC010000132.1:0-6971 GCA_964646065.1 uncultured Planctomycetaceae bacterium
GGCAGCACGGGGGTGTCGCGGGGCGGGGTGAAGACCTTGCCCTCCGACACGAGGAACACGTTGCGAAAGCACGCCTCGGCCAGGTGGTTGTCGGTGGTGAACCACAGCGCCTCCTGCGCGCCCTTGATCGCCGCCTCCTGGCGGGCCAGGATTCGCGGCAGGTAGCAGCCGGTCTTGTAGCCGAACGTCGGGTCGCCCGCGAGCTGCTTGAACGCGGCCACCACAACGGTGATGCCGTCGCGCCGCCACTGCGGAATGTACGCCGCCTGCGGCTCGGTGGTAATCAGCGTGACGCCCTTGGCCGCCTCGCCGACGTCCAGCACACTGCCGGGCGTCAGCGTGATCCGCATCCGCGCCTCTTGTGGCACCAAGTCTTGTGGCACCCCCAAGTCCGCTTGGGGGTGTCTTGGGGTATCCTCGCAACCGGGACACCCCCAAGCGGACTTGGGGGTGCCACAAGACTTGGTGCCACACAACCCGTTGGCCTCGATCAACCGCCCCACCGCCTCGGCCAGGGAATCGGGCGTGGCGGCGGTGCGAAGGTTCAGCAGGCTGACCGTGTCGAACAGCCGATTGAGGTGCCGGTCCAGCCGGAACACCCTTCCGCCGCGCGCCAGCATGGTCGTGAACGCCGAGGCCCCATGCAAAAATCCCGCGTCCCAAACGCTGACGCTCGCGCGATCCGCCGGGATAATCTCGCCGTTAAGATATACGTTTTCGTGCATGGTCAAAGTGTAGTCCTCCCGCGATGGGTTGGCAATGTGATGACGCGCATTATCAGGCCAACCGATAGGGTAGTTGCTTCGATATCTCGCGAAGCAATTCCGCGACCTTGTATACGTCGGTACTCGGGTTCCTCCGGAGCCTATCCACCCCGCGCCACTGCGCACGCTCGATTTCACGTGCGTGTTTGATTGCTGTGGGATGTTTTTCCAGAAGTCCCGCATCACAGACAAAGCCTTTTTCATAGCGCGGAATGTGCTTCTTGAGGAACTTATTTACCTCTTTGCCATTACTGAACGATCTCCCGGTCTTCTCGAAATGCAGAAGAAGCCAGTACTCAAATGTTGGATTGGACAACGCCACGTGCAGTCCGTTGCCTTGCGCCATATTCAGGGCACGAGCCAAGGAAGCATTCTTTCCATGCTCTTCCACGTCGAAGACGCACCATACGTAGTCAAAGTCGTGTTTTCGCGTGACCGCTTTCTGGACCACGGTAATTGGCGCAGCCCCGGCGCCCACGACTTCCACCGCGGCGTTGACAATCCGAAGGCACGCCTTCAGGCCGATGAAATAGTGCGGCTCCGTCTTCGCGTCCTCGCAGACGATAAGTGCGGTCTTCGGAAACGAGATGCGCGGCTGGGGTCGGGTTCCTCGATAATGGCGGTGTTGACGAGTCATCACTATTCCCCCTCAATGTCCGTCAACAAGGGGATCGCGCCATACCTACCTGTGAGATATCCCTTCTGAATCGCCTCCTGTAATCGTGGCTTATTCTTGAAGTCGTAGAGCGAATACAGGTGAGACGCCCCTGCGGTATCCTTATCGGTAAACCATATCTGGTCCCGCCGGAACAGGGACAAATCCATCAAGGTGGTTTCGTGGGTGGCGAAGACGAGTTGACTTCCTCCTATGCTTATGTTGTCACTATGGAAAATCTTCACCAACTTCCGCGACAGCAGCGGGTGCAGGCTGGCCTCAAGTTCGTCCATGACAATCACCATGCCCGATTTCAACGAGTCCAGCCAGGCCCCGGCAAGGTCGATAACGCATCGGGTGCCATTGGATTCCTCGTTCATGGTGAATGGGACGTAACCCCTGGAACCTTCCGCTTTGTGAAAGGTTCTCAATCCTTTTGCCACGCTGAATTCCATGTCTTCAAAACCTAAATCGAATCCTCGGATAAAGGTCATGAAAAATTCTTTATCAACATTCAGCATTCCTGGGATAGCTGACCGCCCCCAACCCTCCCGGGTCGCCACGTCCGGGCAAATCATCAATCGTTTGAAGAACCACATATAAATTTCGGTCAGTTGCACGTGGTTATCCATGGCCGCCCGCGAGAGAAACAAAGCGTTGGGCAACGTGCGAGCCGCCATGCGATGATTCTCGCCCTTGAGGTTCGACCCGAATTTCCAGACATCTCGTTTTCCGCTTTTGTCAAGGTTCCTCTCAAACCACTTCTGCTCTCTACCACGAGGATAAGCGTAGAGCCATTCACCATGAACTCTCTGATCGCTCACGAGAAATCCATAGGTGTAACGGACATCTTTGACGACGAAGGTTATTTCAAAAAGACTTGGGGTACTGGCAGATTTCCCGTTCAGCTTGAACGGTGCCACGGCGATGGGTTCGCCGGGTTTGGGTTCGGTTGACCGTCTAACCAAATCCTGGACAAATCCAATCGCTTTGATGAAATTGCTCTTGCCCGAGGCGTTGGCGCCGTAGACGGCCGAGCTGCGCAGCAGCCGAAGGCCTTTGTGCTCCACCGTGTTGTTGGGGTGGGCCTTGTCGGGCGAGGCCACGAGGCTGAAGACCTGCTCGTCACGGAACGATAAGAAGTTTTTGAACCTAAATTCGATTAACATGGTATCCTCATCCTCATTATTGCGGATTTTCTGCACAAAGCAAGGTTAAATTTACATATGACCGTTCGTAGTGTCGCCGTGAGGCGATTCTTCAGGGAGCTCCTCACGGAGCCACTACCAGCGAAGAAGCCCCTTACGGGGCCACTACAAACTGTGGCCATTAGTAATACCTCATTTCCGCTTTTCCCCACGGGTGCATCTTGTTCACGAAGAAGTACCGCAGGGCGTCGACCGCGTGGTCCGGGCCGTCTTTGACCGGGCGGGTGCGGTCGGTGCGGGCGTCGGGCGGCGGATAGTGGTAGTTCTCGATCGAGTGAATCAGTTGCCCGCACTTGGGGGAAATCCTCAGCGTGGACGGGCCGTCGGCGGGGTCCAGGGCGGCGCGGATCAACTCCAGGCCTTCGGAGATTCCGCTGGAGCGGCTGGTGCAGTAGATTCCCATGCTGTGCAGCAGTTCGGTGCAGGCCACTCCGCTGGTGGATTCCTTCTGCTTGCCGGCAGGGTCCACGTAGGTGGCCGTGACCGGTTTGCCTGGGTCCATCGCCAGGATCGCCTTGGCGTGCTGGCTGATCGCGAGGCGGGGCATGAAGTATTCGCTCAGCACATGGACGCAGCCGGTAGGCGTGACCTGCAGCCACAGGCAGACCATCGGGCTGGTGAATCCGAAGTCGATCGCGCGGTAGAGCGGCCAGGCGCGGTTGTAGGCCACGTCGCCGATGTGGCGGGAGGGGTCGAACTCGCGGAGGACCAGGTGGTCTCGCCGCACGCCGCGGCAGAGCATTTCGGCCTCCCAGGCGGCGCGGCTGGAGCGGGAGCGGATGGCGATGGCGTCGTCGATGCTGAAGAACCCGTCGGCCTGGCGGGCCACGCCCCGGCAGTCCACGTACAGCGGGCAGTCCTCGCAGCGGCGAGACTCGTCGCACCGCTCGATCACCTCCCACAGGCACCACTGGATCAGGCGGTAGCCCGTAGCTTTGCCGTTTGTGTCGCGGGCATCCTGCCCGCGTGTGTCGCGGTCATCTTGACCGCGTCTTTGCCGTTGCTGTTGCTGTTGTTGTTGTTCGGCCAAAGATGAAAGAGAGGAAGAGGAAGAAGAAGAAGAAGAAGAAGAAGAAACAAAAGACGCGGGCGAGACGCCCACGCCACACGCGGGCGAGACGCCCACGTCACGTTCGACGCCCATGCTACGGGCCTGGTCCACCAGTTCCTGCATCAAGCCACCGCTGCGGTGCAGCGTGGAGAGCACCTCGATCGAGCCTCGCGAGCCGCTCTTGCTGCGGGTGGCGAACTGCACGGCCCGCCAGATGTCGCTGTCGAACAGGTCCACCTCGTCGCAGCGGATTTTCTGCACGTGCTGGCCTCTCACGGCCGTCTGCGACTGGGCGAGCATGTCGATCCGCGAGCCGTTGTCCAGGTTGACCCGCGAGCGGGTCATCTGGGCGGCCGCGTCCTCGGGGTAGGCCAGCAGCAGGTCGCGGACGTAGTCGGCCAGGCGGTCGGACTGGTCGAAGCTGCCGCCCAGGACGTTGATCTTCATGGGCCCGCGGAAGATGGCGTCCATGATCGTGGCGATGGCGGCCAGGTAGGTCTTGCCCCCGCCGCGATTGGCCCAGACCAGCAGGTCCTGCTGGCCGAAGAAGCTGGCCTCGAGGTAATCCATCGGCGAACTGTGACCGGGGCAGACGGCCCGGTTGGGCACCCTCATGCCGAAGCGGTCGTAGACCCACTGGGCCAGGGCCGCGCGGTCGCGAGGCGCCTGCTCGGCGATCCGGGCCTTGTTGGGCACCACGATCAGCGGCCCGGGCTGTGGTGCGGGCAGCTTTTCCTCTCGCGCCACATGGGTCTCTTCCTGTGGGGTTCCGAGACTATCGGGCCCGTCGCCCAAGCCCGGAAGGGCGTTTGTTCCGCCCACGAAAACCGACATTTCAAAGTGTTGCTTCTTACGTTTTCCGCGTTTCCTGGTCGTCTGAGTCATTTCTGTTTCCTCATTTGATTGTTCAGTGCTCTAAGCGCGGCCGCGAGTGCCGCCCCGCGGCGGCGCTTGGGCCCGCCGAACCGTTTCAGCGCCCGGCGCACTTCCAACTCCTCGTGCGGCCGCACGTGAAACACCATCGCCCGGAGGTCCAACTCCCCCGCTTCTTGTGTCGCGGACATCTTGTCCGCGTGTGACGAGGGCATCTTGCCCTCGTGTGCCGCGGACATCCTGTCCGCGTCTTTGCCGTTTCCTAAGCTGCTGGCGTGGATATCGTTGCGCTCGGGCGAGACGCCCGCCAGGCACGCGGGCGGGACGTCCGCGACACGCGCAGGCAGGCTGTTTTCGACGCAAAAACCGGGCTTTCGCGCGACATCAGTACCTATTGGAACCTGCCGGCGGCCCACTAGAACTTGCTGGTGGCTCCCTGGAACCCTCCGGCGGCTCCTTAGAACCCGCCGGGAAGCCACTGGAACCCGTTTTTCGCCCTTCGCAAATCGCAACGTGCTTTCATTGCGATACTTACGATTTTCAGGACCGTTTTTCATTGTTTTTCCTTTCGATGGCTTCCTCGAATCCGTACTGCCCGGTCTGATGGTTCTTGAGCATCACGCGGACATCGACGGCGCCGGCCCCGACCAGTTGCTTGAGGAAATCGACCTTCTGCTGGGTCACCATTTCCTGCTGGGCCTGCTTGGCGGTCGTCCTCTTCGCCGGCCCGCTGTAGGTCGCGGTGAGCGTCTCCGCCGACTTCCGCGCGGTCTCGGCGTCCAGGTCGTCCACCAGTTGCAGCCGCCGCTCGATAAGGTGGTGCAGGTTGACGGCCAGGCGGTGACGCCCCAGCCGCCCGGACAGTTGCCGCTCCATCTCCAGGTCGGCCGCGAACCGGGGACCGCACAACATGCGTTTCAACCGGTACGGTTTGCCCGGAACGGCGGCCATGATCTGGGCCGGGCTCTTGCCCGCTCGAATCATCCTCAGAACGTCCTTGTACGTGGTCTTCTTCACTGGCTTGTTCATTGTGCAGCTCCTTGTAAAAGTGTCTTACGGTGGCACCCCCAAGTCCGCTTGGGGGTGTCGGGGTTATGCGCGTCCGCTAACAGCCCGTTGAAAAAGGCCATCCGGCGTAGCATGGGCGTCTCGCCCATGAGTCGCATGGGCATCTTGCCCATGTTCTTGGGCATTTGCACGGGCGGGACGCCCGTGAGACTCATGGGCAAGATGCCCATGCTACTTTTTCAACGGGCTGCTAAGACACCCCCAAGAAGACTTGGGGGTGCCACAAGATACGTAATACACGTACTGCCTGGCCGTCCGGCGGCAGACGGTCGCGACCGGGTCGGGCGTTCGGGCGAGCCGTTTGGGGTCCATCGTGCGGCGGAGGCACAGGTCGATCTCGCGCTGGAGGAATCGCGCGCGGGCGTCGCCTTTTTGCAGCAATCGCCGGACCGGTTCGACGGCGGCCAGGCGGCGCTGGTCGATGCCGACGGCCTGGGCCGCGCTGACCAGCCGCGCCAGGTGACGGTCGGGCGGCAAGTGGACTGCCGTCATGCCGGCCAGCTCGAACAGCGGATGCATCGCCCCCATCGCCGCCAGCGATTCCATGTACCGCGTCCGCCGGTCGGCCAGCGCGTGGCGCACCAGCTTCACCGCCAGCCCGGCCCCGCGGTACGTCGGATGGACGACCACGCGGGAAATGCACTCCAGTTCGGTGTTCAGTCGCCGGCGGGAGGAAGACCCAGGGGCGAGGGGCGCATCAGTTCGTTTAGCCGCGAGCCGCAGGCGAGCGCGGGGAGAGCGTGGGCCGTGGGCCGTAGACCGTGGGCGGTAACCGCGAAGAGAAAAGGGGACTGGCTCCGATTTCGCTGTTTGAAATCGGTGCCTGTCCCCTTTTCTCGCCCTGCCGGTATACCGCTGCCCGAAAACCAGGTTCCGCCCGCGAACGTTCCTCACCGGCGGGGAGACTACCAGCACCGCCGCGACAGGCGGGGCGGAAAGTAGGCCATGGTCCGCAGGCCGTTGGCAGTAACAGCGAAGAGGTTCTTCGCCGTTCCTCCCTACGGCCAACGACCCTCGGCCTACGTCTTCCCCCCGTATCACGTACACCCGCTTGTGCGCCGCGGGCGGGCCGGCGAGGTAGTGAAATTTCGCCAGGGCGCGGTAGTCCTGAATCGTTCCGCGTTCCACGCGAAGGGACTGAGCGGGAATCGGGTTTCGGGATTCGGGTTTCGGGGAAGAAGAAACCAAGAGTCTCCTGTCGATATCCTCGCAATTTTCCACGACCTCTTCACGAAACCCGTCTTCGCCGTTTCTTCCCGAATCCCGCAACCCGAATCCCGAATCCCGTTTTGTCTTTCCGTTTCTTCCCGAATCCCGCAACCCGAATCCCGAATCCCGTTTTGTCTTTCCGT
>CAZYDC010000132.1:7071-11130 GCA_964646065.1 uncultured Planctomycetaceae bacterium
CGAATCCCGAATCCCGTTTTGTCTTTCCGTTTCTTCCCGAATCCCGCAACCCGAACCCCGAATCCCGTTTTGTCTTTCCGTTTCTTCCCGAATCCCGCAACCCGAATCCCGAATCCCGATTTGTCCGTCCACTTTCCACGATGCGCGCGGGCTCAGAAAGCGGTTTCACAATCACCACATCCGGCGCCAGCGCCTCCAGCAGCGCCGCGCGGGGCGTGGCGATCATCAGCGTCAGCCTGGAGTCCGGGCCGATGAGCTTGCGCATCTGTCGGCAGAGGATCTCCGCCGTGCGGTCGTCCAGGCTGGCCGCGAACTCGTCGGCAACCACCAGGGCCGGCCGACGCGCCCGCGCGGAGCGGTGCAGCGCCTCGGCCAGCGCCAGGCGATACAACTGGCCGCCCGAAAGATTCCTCGCCGGCCTGACCAGCGCGCCCGCGTCCGCCAGGCCGCAACGCGAAAGCACGGACAGCCGCGCCATCAGCGTTCCGCCCTCCAGCGCCGCCACGGCGGGCCGGCGGTCACGCGACAGCTCCGCCGTACGCAACTTTCGCGCGCAGGGGTGCGCCTTGCACACCTCCCGCAGCAGCACGCTCTTGCCCGCCCCGCTAGGGCCCACCACCGCGATGATCTGGCCGGGCCTCACTGTCAGATCAAAGTCGCGGTACAGGCTTTCGGGCGCGGGCTGTTCCAGGCCGAACATGGTCGCCACAGCCAGCGCGGGCTCGCCGGCCGGCGGCGGAATCTGAACGGTCGCGTTGACGCGATGGGACCAGGCGGCGTGTGTCGCGGACATCCTGTCCGCGTGTGCCGCAGGCGTCTCGCCTGCGCGTGTCGCGGACATCTTGTCCGCGTCTTTCTGTTGTCGTTGTCGTTTTGATGAAGAAGAAGAAGCTAAAGACGCGGGCGGGACGCCCGCGATACACGAGGGCAAGATGCCCTCGCCACACGCGGGCGGGACGCCCGCGTCACATCCCGGAAACCTGAATGCACCCGCGTTGTTTAGAGCGATTGACATTGGAAGACTCCTTTGGGATGAAGTTTGAGTACGCCGTGCCCCTGGCCTCGGGCGTCCTGGATGCTGACGTGGCTGGTTTGGGAAATTGTCGCGATCAGGCCGCGAACGCGGTCCAACCGCCTGCGAATCTGATAGCGGGTCAAGTCCAATCGCCGGGCGATTTGAGCGACGGTCAGACCCTGGCAATAATGCAGCCTGGCCAGTTCCGCGTCCGCCGGGGTCATGTGGGGCATGGCCCGCATCGCGTCGACGAACACCTTGCTGGTGACCACCCCGGCCAGGTGACGGGCCCTGCGCCTTATCCAGTGCCCCTTGAGCCCCGTCAACTTGCTCACTATTTCGGCATTCTGCTTATAAATAAAAATTGCCTTGAAAAGTGCCTGGTCCGATTCCTCCAGCAACTGCGACCTGCTGAGCAGGATCGCATCGTTTTGCGGTAAGTTGTGCTTTTCCATGATGTTCTGCATCAAAGTCGCGGGCATTCCATATCTCCATGAACCCATCATTTCGTTCATAACAACTATCATATGATAACCGATAAACAAATTATGTCAACAAGAATTCTGAAAAAATCTTGTTTTTATCGCAACATATTATGTTGCGATTTGCCGATGATGCACCTATAGTAAGGCTAGATAGGCACTAGGGACTAGGCAATAGGCGCCAGTCCCGGAGAAGAATTTCTCTTTAGTGCCTAGTCCCTAGTGCCTTCTTTTTGGAGACATTGTATGAGCGTCGGTTCAATCGTCAGGCAGCGGCGGCAACAACTGGGCGTGACGCAGGATGTCCTTGCGATCAAGTCCGGCATCTCGAAACCTTACTTGTCCAACATCGAGACGGGGCGGGCCAAGAACCCGCCGACCGATTCGATCTTGACCTCGCTGGAGGCGGCTCTGGAGTTTGAGCCGGACCACCTGGTCAAGCTGGCGCACCTGGAGCGAACGCCCAGGGACGTGCGGATCGAGCATGAGATGCTGGGCACCGAGGTGCGCAAACTGCGGCAGGTGATCCGGGAACTGATGTCCGGGCCGCGAAAGAAAGACGGTTCGATCGACCTGGATGCGATGGCCGCCGAGTTGAAGGAGACGGCGGGCGGAATGGGCGCGCCGCAGTCCGACACGTTCGACCCCAACCGCCCCGACGATGGTCGCCTGGGATCGATCCGCGCCGGAAAGATCGTGCCGATCATCAATCGCGTAGCCGCCGGCTACCCGCAGAATTTCACCGACCTGGATTACCCCCCCGGCGTCGCGGACGACTACCTGCGCTGCCCCGACCTGGACGACCCGCAGGCCTTCGCGCTGCACATCGAGGGCGATTCCATGGAGCCCGTCTACCACCAGGACGACATCATCGTGTTCTCGCCCAACACCCCCGCCCAGAGCGGTGACGACTGCTTCGTGCGCTTCGAGCCCGACTGCGCCACCACCTTCAAACGGTTCTACGATGATGACGACAAGGGCAAAGGCCACAAGATCCGCCTCCAACCGCTCAACAACAAATACCCCGCCAAGATCTACGAGCGCAGCCAAATCACGGGCCTCTGGCCGGCCGTGTTCCGGTTCGAGAAACTGCTCAAAAGATAGTCATCGGTAACCGGTAATCGGTACGGACCGGACTTCCCTAACCGGCTCTTTACCGATTACCGGTCAAATTAAATAGGGACGGACCCCATTTATTTCCCGCCTCCGGTAAACATGGAGGAGGCGATAATGAAATAAATGGGGTCCGTCCCTATTTAATTTGACCGCTCGGCGAGGTACGTCTGAATATTCGTCAACTGCTCGGCCCAGCCGTCGCTGTTCATGCGGAAGGCCTCTTCGCGCCGGGCCTCGGGGATCGCGTCAAAACCGGACTCCGTGACGGTCAGCAGCGTTCCCCCGGCCGTCCGGGTCAGTGTGAACTCCACGAGCGTCGGCCGCTCTTTGGAGTAGTCCACGGCGGGGTCGGCAGGGTACGGGTGCCAATGGTAGGAGAAGAACCGCTCGGGCACCATATTGGCGACAGCGAATTCCACGACCATGTGCTCAAAGCCGGGGTAGGTGATATTCCCGCGCGTGGTTTTTCCGGCGGCGAACGGCCCGTCCAGGTTGACCCTGAACCACTGGCCGAATTCCGCCGCGTCGCTCAGCGCCCGCCAGACCCTGTCCGGCGGGACGCTCAACTCGACCCGCTTCTGGATGCGATCGATGCTCGTCTTGTTCATGCGCCGCCTCGCAAAGGGATTCCAATTGACAGGGAGCCCCCAAGACACGGAGATTAAAGAATAGATATCGCGGTTTCTTTTCTCTGCGTTCTTTGCGTTCTCTGCGGTGAACTGTCCGAAATCAGATCTTGGCCACGGAGTTCAGCGTGCCGAACGGGTTGCAGGCCCAGGCGTTGTTGTCCGGGTCCACGACCCACTGGCCGTCCAGGATAAACTTGTATTCGTGCGAACCTGGAGGCACCGGCACGGTCGCCGCGAAGGCGCCGCTCTTCTGCTTGCGCATATCGACCGGCCTCCAATCGCTGAAGTCCCCGGCGACCTGGATCTTCTTGGCCCCGTTGCTGGGCTTGATGCTGAACTGCACGGTACCGCTTTTTGTGCCGCGAACAAACATTTTACGTCCTTTCCACACGACCGGCGTCCATCGCCGGGGTCGGGTTTATAATCGATATCGACAATGATTCTACGCCCCCGCCAAACGGAAATCAAAAATTCTCGGTGAAATTTCGGTGAAGGCCGGCGGCGCGGTCTTCCGGCCATCCCAAAACAGCAACGGCGGCCACGGAGGACTCAGAGGTCGCAGAGGCAAACGGCAAAAGCAAAGAACCCGCCTGTTTCGGCGGACCTTTCGTTGCTTCTTTCCTATCTCTGTGAATCTCAGTGTTCTCTGTGGCAGGTTTTTTTTAGGTTCCGCCGGCGGAGAGGAAATCAAGTCGCTCACGGAACGGGCAAAAGATCGGAAAAACGGCAATATACTGAAATTGATAAAAGTGCTATAAATACTGGCAATACCCGACTTGTCACAATCGACAAGCAGGCCTAGAAGTTAAGAGACAGG
>CAZYDC010000133.1:0-11119 GCA_964646065.1 uncultured Planctomycetaceae bacterium
ATCGACGCGATGCCGGTGATGCCGGCGGCCTGCAGGTGGCCGTACGCGTTATGGGAAACGGCCAAGGACGCAATGCTGCCGCTGAACGCGCCGTCCCAGGTCGCCGGAATCGAAGACGCCGTGAGCGCGCCGGTGTTGCCGGTGACGTTCCAGGTGCCGTTGAAGATACCAGCGGAGGTCACCAGGCCCAGTGTCTTGGCCGTGCCGGCAACGCCAACGCCGCTGAGCGTCATATCGGTGCTGAGATCGCCGGCGGTCGTGGTCACGCCCGCCGTGCCGGTGGCCGTGATGCTTCCGCCCGTCCAACTGAGCGCCTTGATCGCGCCCAGGTAGCCGGTGGAATTGATCGTCGTACCGGAAACGCCGCCGGTGGCCGTGATCGCGCCCAAGTTGGCAAGGGACGTGACAGCGACGTTGTCAATCCAGCCGCTCACGGTCAGGCTGCCCAAGGCGACCTTCGTGCCGTTCAAAGGCTGGGTGAGATTCAACGTCGTGTCGCCGTTCACGCCGTCGCCGTAGTTGCCCTTGATCGACATGCTGCCGGTGATGCCTGCGGCCTGCAGTTTGCCGTACGCGTTCTGGGAAACGGTCAGCGACGAAACGCTGCCGCTGAACGTGCCGTTCCAGGTTGCTGGAATCGAAGATGCCGTCAACGCGCCGGTGGCGCCGGTCACGGTCCACGTGCCATCGAAGATCCCGGCGGACTTCACCAGACCTAGTGTTTTAGCGGTGGACGCAACGCCTGCGCCGTCGAGCGTGATATTGGTGCTTAAATCGCCGCCGGTCGTGGTGACGCTCGTTGTCCCGGTGGCCGTAATGCTCCCGCCGATCCAACTGACCGCCTTGATGGCGCCCAGGTAACCGGTGGCGTCTATGGTTGTGTTGGCGACCGTGCCGGCGGTCAGGCCGGCAATCGAACCCAGCGGGGTGATAGTGCCCAAACCATTGTTATACTCCCCGATTGTCCAGTTGCTGACGTTGCCGACTGTGACGGTCCCGACATTGCCGGCGATATCCCAATCGTAGCCTGTGATGCTCCCGGCGACCTTCGCGGTGCCGAGAGTTTTCGCCACACTCGTCGAGTTGTCCAACTGGATCGCCGCCTCCAGGTTGCCGTTCACGGTCAAGGTGCCTATGGACGGCGCGTGAATGTAGTCGTCGCCGCCGGTGCCCAGCCAGCTATTGACGGTCAACGTACTGATGGGCAACAGCGAACTGAACAAGGCATCGCTGACATTATGCATGGTAACGGCGAGGGAAGCATTCTTCTTGAGCGTCACGGAGGAATTGTCGGAAACGGTAATCGTCTGTTGTGACGCGCCGTTCATGTCATAGATCGTCAGGGTGGCGAGGCTTCCCAAAACGGTGATGTCGCCGGTAACGTCGGTGGTCCTGGCGACCAGGCTGTTGAGAGACCCGACCGAGTCCGTGATGTCGCCCACCGTTGTGAACTTGCCCGCCGGCGTGGTGATGGTCAACGTGGTGGTTGGACTGGAAGTGATGAACGTCAGGGAAGTAATATTGCCCCCGTTGTAACCGGTAAACAGGATATTGGCCGACCCGTTCGCGATGGTCAGGGTCACCAGTACGTTGTTGGCGTCGTGGAATGTAATGCTCTGGTTGGTGAGCGTCCGAATGCCCTGGAACAACAACAGGCCGTCGGGTCCGCCGGCTACGGCAAGGTTGTCGCCCACGGCGCTGCTGTCGCCGATCATGCCCGATCCGGCGAAGGTGTATTGAACGACCATTTTCGCCGGGTTGGTCGCGTCAATAATCGTCAGAGCCGTGCTGGAGCCCACCATCGCCATTCCGTTGACCACGGACACCTGATCAAAGTATCCGCTCGCGCTGGACGGGGTCAGACGTTCTCCCATCGTCAGGGTATACGGGTTCGTCAGGTTATAAGTAATCAGGAAGTAGTTGGCTACGTAGAGCGTATTGCCCACGACATCCAGCGCCCCACCCTCATTGGGGCTGCCCACGGTGGCAAAGACGTTGGCGAGTACGGGGTTGGCTGGAGTGGAAATGTCCAGGATTTCCACGGCGCCGTCGGTGTCGCTGGAGGTGCCGTTGGGGACGCTGACGACCATCGCGACATACGCATAATGGCCATTTAGAACCACGTCCGAAATGTCGGTGACGCTAAAGTATGACGAAAGATTTAAGACGGTTTTTTTCACGGTCATGCTTACTGTCGGAGTTGAAATGTCAACCTCCAACAGTCCCGTAGCGCCATCAGCCACGTAGGCGAGTTCTTGGGTGGGATCGATGGCTATGTTGGTCGCGGCCGACGTCGTGGCCACCGTGCTGTCCAACTGGATGTTCGTCGGGTCGGTGATGTTTAACGCCACCACGCCGCCGCTGCCGTCGGCCACGAAGGCGGTGGTACCGGAGATCGCGATGTCTTGGGCCGTGCCGCCTGTGGCGAACGAACCGACCTCGGTCGGGCTGGCAGGATTGCTCACGTCATACACGAGGACTCCGGAAGTGCCCGCGGCCACCAGCAGGTAATTGTCGTAGGGCACCGTCATGTACACCTGGCCTCCTGAGGCGTCGAGCGTGTGCGACTCCAACGGCGGATCGTTGGCATTCTGACTGATCACGTCGAAGGCGAACGACACAGGCAGCGGGTCGGCCCAAAAACCGCCCTCCCCGGTGGCCGTGGCCGTCACCTGCACCGGGAGTATGCCTGAAAAAGTGCTTGGCACCGTAACCGTGACCACCTGAGTGGATGAATCGATGGATACCGTGGCGCTGGACTGACTGCTCGCCGCGGAGTACGTCATGGTCAGCCCGTTCATACTGGGATCGAGAGTAAACTGTGCCTGGGCCGTCCCGGTCGTGCCTGGGGCGATCTTTTGATCCGGAATCGACGAGTTGGTTATCAGGGTGGGCATCTGACTTTCAGGAACGACCTCGATCGTATCCTGTGTCGTTTCTCCGTCGCCGTTGGTCAGGGTGATCGTCACATTGGCGCTGCTGGTGAACGTGGCGTCGGTCGTCAGCGTGACCGTGGCGGCGGACACGGTCTGGAAGATGGTCACGCTCTGCATGATGGGCGGATTGGTCGGCCTGTTGGTTGACGAGTCCGCCGGCATGTTGATGATCTGGTTGAGAACGTTCCATCCGCTGACCACCTGGCCGATGATCATGTAACTGCCGTTGAGCCAGGAGGTCGGAGCGTCGGTGATGAAGAACTGGCAGTCGCTGCTGTTGGCGCTGCCGGTGTTGGCCATCGCAACGACGCCGGCGCCGACGAAACTGAGGTTCGGGTCAAACGAGTCCGTAAGGTTCCCAAGGCCGCTGCTGCCCGTGCCGTCGCCCTTGGTCGCGTCGCCCGTCTGGATCATGAACCCCGGTATCACGCGATGTACGACCACGTTGGTGTAGAAGGGCGTGCCGGCGACCAGCGCACCGCCGCTGACGGCCTCGGTTGCCAGGCCCTCGAACCGCTGGGCGGCCGCGTCGGAGGCGGTCCATGCGGTTTGGCTGTCAAACAACTGGAAGACGATGTCGCCAATGACCGTTCCGGTGGACGACACAAAGTGCATATCCGCGTAGTCGGTCGTCACGCTGTTTTGCACGCTGACCGTCAGCCCGGGGACGGACGAACCGTCCCCGTTAAGCTGGACGGCGGCCGTGACGCCTGTGGTATCGGAGGATCCGTCGATGCCGATCACCCGGGTGTTGTAGGCAGAACTGTCCGTGGGCACCGGCACCCAGTAGCCCTGGCTCAGCGGGGTGACGAATGTCGGAGCGCTAAGCAGAAACCGGCTTTCCAGCGTCTCAAAAGAAGGAGCGCAGAAGGATGACCCCAACGACATCGTTTCAAGAAGCGCGGACTTGCTGGCTGACATAATGTTGACCTCTCCTGAACTGAGGCATTTATGACTTACCCTGGAAACGTACCTGAGCCCACGCGTCTAGCCGGGGCATAACCTTTTGCACGGTCAATAGTATAACATATTTGATTATTCTGGGTTCAATTATTCCGCCCGAACCACCAAGGCAATGGCGTCTTAATCGTCAACAACAATAACAGCTTCGTTATGAATGACGCGCATGAGGTGAAAACAACAACTCAAAGACAGATAAAAGACGAAGAAAAAAACAAATTCTTCGAACAGCAAAGAGACCGAGTGCCTAGCAGCCCGTTGAAAAAGTAGCATGGGCATCTTGCCCATGAGTCTCACGGGCGTCCCGCCCGTGCAAATGCCCAAGAACATGGGCAAGATGCCCATGCGACTCATGGGCGAGACGCCCATGCTACGCCGGATGGCCTTTTTCAACGGGCTGCTATTTGCTCTTTTATCGTCCAGGTCGTCTCTTACCGGGCCGTTTTACGCCTTGACCCTCACCCCGAAGCTTTTGAGCATTTTGGCCAGCGGTGCGCGCAGGTGCGGGCTAAGCGGCGTCAGCGGCAGGCGGAGTTCTTCTTCGATCATCCCGGCCATGGCCATGGCGGACTTGATCGGGATCGGGTTGGTCTCCACGAACATGCCCCGGCAGGCGGCGAAGAGCTTCAAGTGTTGCGTGCAGGCGGCGGCCATGTCGCCGGAGTCGATGGCGTCCCAAAGCTTGCGGACCTGCTTGGGCAGGAGGTTGGCGATCACGCTGACGACGCCTCGCCCACCTACCGAACAGATCGGCAGCGTCAGCGAGTCGTCGCCCGAGAGAATCGTGATGCCGCACGAGGCGGCAATCTGGCTGGAAATGTCCAAGCTGCCGGTGGCCTCCTTGACGGCGACCACGGTTGGAATCTGCTCGTACATCTTGACAACGGTCTCGGGCGTCATGGCCACGCCGCAGCGGCCTGGGATGTTGTAGAGCACGATGGGCAGGCCGATATCGCCGACCCGCTTGATGTGCTCGATCATGCCGTGCTGCGTGGGCTTGTTGTAATAGGGGTTGACGATCAGGCAGGCGTCGGCGCCGACCTGCTTGGCGTGCTTGGTCAGGGCCAGCGCCTCAGCCGTGGAGTTCGACCCGGTGCCGGCGATGACAGGCACTCGCCCGGCGGCCCGCTCGACCGTGAATTCGATCACCTTGTCGTGCTCTTCGTAGGTGAGCGTGGGGCTTTCGCCGGTGGTGCCGCAAGGCACCAGACCTTGTGTGCCGTTCTTGATCTGAAATTCGATGATGCGCCCCAAGGCGTCATAATCGACCTCGCCGTCGGCGAAGGGTGTTACCAAGGCAACCATCGAACCTTCCAACTGCATCCGCTGAGACATAACAAGACCTTTCTTACCTTAAGAATATCACAGATTACCGTCAAAACCCCCGCACTCTCTTGGTGCCGATCACTTGATCTCGGCTGGAGAAACGGGATACAAAAGGCTTATCAGTGACTTCTCTGCTTTCGTCAAAACCGTCCCGTCCACTATCTCCCACATCATTTCCTGTTTTTGCCTTTCGTTCATGGTGTCAAAACGGCGCGACACGACCATGACGTGGATATTTTCCTTGTATCCGTCTGAGACATCCACGGTGTCATTCGGGAACTCTTGACGAAACGCCTCTTCTAGAATCCTCTTGACCTCTTTGCGATTCCGGGCCCGAAAAGCTCGTTTTGGCCGTCGCGCAAAAGGTTTGTGCTGATTGTTTGTTTTGCTCATGCTTTTCATGCGATTATCCTTTGTTTGCCTCAAGCCATTTATGCACACGACGAACCGCCTCCAAGAAGGCCTTGGCCCTCTCTATCATATTAGCGTCAGCCTCGCCGGGCTTGTAGCGCCATGAGGGACGCCACTGGTTGACCTTTCCAGCGAAATCGCCCCACACTTCGCTTTTCCTGAATCGGTTGTATAGCGGCAATCGCTTGGCAAAACACTCCAGCCCGTGGGTGAACACGTCGCGATCGTCAACTTTCCACTTCTTAGCCAGATCCTCCAGCGTCAGGCACCGGTGAATCTCCATGGCGATAGCCTTGAGTTTGCATTCTACAGCATATCCCGCGATGTACATTGCGCAGTGGGCGTGTGGGGTTCCCTGGTCCAGGAGTTTTTCGGCATCTCCTAGCCGGCGAACGGACGCTTTCAGCAAATCCGTAATTCCTTGATGATCTTTCCTGCCCATTTCAATTTCCAATTCGGCGTCACATTCGCCGGACTCGCAATGAACTCGGCTTGCCAAAGTGTACATCGCAAGTGGCGAAAAGAAAAACACAAACGCACACGGTTCAATCTGGCGGATCGGTAGCGGCGGAATTTCAATCCGAGAAGCGTCTACGGTCGCGCCGATTCCTCAATCAACCGTCTCATCTCCGCGACCGCTTCGTAGATCCCCGTGAAGATCGCGCGGGAGATGATCGAGTGGCCGATGTTGAACTCGCCGAACCCCTTCATCGCCGCCACCGGCGCGATGTTCTGGTAGGTCAGCCCGTGTCCGCCGTGAACTTCCAACCCGGCCTGCAACCCGGCTTTCAGGCCGGATCGAATCGCCTCCAGCGCGACCTGCACCTCGTCGGTGTCCGCGGACTGCACCGGCCGGGCGAGGTGGCGCAGGTACGCGTTGGCGTATGTGCCCGTGTGAATCTCGATAGCCTGACATCCGGCCCGGGCGGACGCGTCAATCTGGGCCGGGACCGGGTCGATGAACGCGCTGACGAGGATTCCCGCGCCGCGCAGGCGGCCGGTCACCTCGGTCAGCCGCGCCAAGTGGCTCACCGCGTCCAGCCCACCCTCGGTGGTAATCTCCTGGCGGTTCTCCGGCACCAGGGTCGCCTGGTGGGGCCTCAGGGCCAGGGCAATCGCGACGATCTCCTCGTCCAGCGACATCTCCATGTTGAGCTTGACCCGCACGGTCTGCCGCAGCAACTGGGCGTCGCGATCCTGGATGTGCCGCCGGTCCTTGCGGAGGTGGAACGTGATGCACTTCGCCCCGGCCAACTCCGCCTGCGCCGCCGCATGAATGGGGTCCGGCTCGACCGTCTGCCGCGCCTGACGAACCGTCGCCACATGATCGATGTTCACGCCCAGTCCAGCCATAGCATTGCTCCTTCGCGCGTATTCTAGGTCTGACGCTGCACAATGTAAATCCGGGTATCCGGATTTGCCTCTTCGCCTTACCGAAGCCGCCTTCTCGCCTGACCGATAATTTCTATATGCAGTTTGGCGCTCGCGTTCCCCAAGGCCGCGCGGCCTTGAAGACGCCACGGCCCGCCTGTATCGAAATGGATCATGGACGACCGAACCGGACATCTTTTGGACGCAGATCGTCGCACGCGACAACCAAGGCTGCGCGGCCTTGACTGGCTCGCGCGCCGATTTGCATTCAACACCTCGTCTCATCGCCACGCGCGGCAATACCGCGTGGGCCTGCAAGCCAAGTCCGCGCTGATGCTGACCATCGTCATCGTCTGCCTGACCGGCGGCGGCGGATGGTTCTACTTCCGGATTACGGAAGAAAGCCTCCGCTCCAGCGACCGCCTTCAGGCCAGCCGCCTGGCGGGGGCGCTGGCGATGTCCGCCTGCGACGGGCTCAGTCAGAAGAACATACCGAGCCTCCAACGCCTGGTGAGCGATCTGATCCACAACGACTCCGTGCGCAACGTCGCGTTGTTGGATGCCGACGGGAGAGTCGTCGCCACCGCCGGCCAGAACGACTTCACCGCCGACTGGCGGGAATTGCAATCCCTGCCGGTGTCCGTGGCCGACACGCGGCAGTGCCGCGAAAACATCCTGACTCTGGCCGCGCCGGTGCTGACCCGCGACGAGCAGCACGCGCGGGTCGTCGGGGCCGTGCGCATGCTCGTGGACACCAACTCCACGCGACTGGCGCTGGCCAGGGTGCGGCAAAGCCTGGTGATCATCGCCGGGGCGATTATCGGCGGCTGGCTGCTGCTGGGGAACCTGCTGGTTTGGCGGGTGGTGATCCGCCCGGTTCGCATGTTGGCGGCCGCGACCGTCCGGCTGGGGCAGGGGGACTTCAGCGTCCGCGCGAAGTTCCGGGGCAACGACGAGATTTCGGACCTGGCGGCCGCCTTCGACACCATGGCGGGGCAGATCGCCCGCGGTCGCGAACAGTTGATCCAGTCCAACGAGCAGTTGGAGAGCAAGGTGGCCCAGCGGACGCGGGACCTTCAGGCGACCAATCATCGCCTTCGCCAGGAGATGGCCGAGAAGGAGGATTTCCTTCGCGCGGTCAGCCACGACCTGGGCGCGCCTCTGAGAAACATCGCCGGCATGGCGATGATGGCCATGATGAAATACGGTCCGGAACTGCCCGAGGAGGTCCGGGTGCGGTTGCAGCGGATTCAGGCCAACGTCGAGACGGAAAACGCGTTGATCGGCGAGTTGCTGGAGCTGTCGCGGATCACGACCCGCCCGCAGCGGCGGCAGATGGTGGACATGGGCCTGCTGATGGAAGAGCTCGGCCGCATGTTCGAGTACGAACTCCGCAAGGGCGGAATCACGCTGGCGGTGGACAAGCGCCTGCCATGCCTGTGCGTGGAAAAATCGCGAGTGCGGCAGGTGTTCCAGAACCTCATCGGCAACGCGATCAAGTACATGGACAAGCCCACGGGCGGGCGCATCGAGATCGGGTACAGCCGCCAAGAGGGGATGCACCGTTTCAGCGTGATCGACAACGGCCCCGGAGTGCCGGAAGACCAGTGGCAGCAGGTTTTCTACGTGTTCCGCAGAGCCACGTCGGCGGCGATCGCGAAGGTGCCCGGGCGCGGCGTGGGGTTGGCGCTGGTCAAGGCGGTGGCCTCGAACTACGACGGGCGCAGCTGGGTCCAGACCGCCCCGTCGGGCCAGGGGGCGGCGTTCTACGTCGAATTGTCGGAAGCCCGCACGAGCGGGCAAACGGAAGAAGTTACCCATGATATCGAAACCTGTGATTCTGCTGGTCGATGACGACAGCGATACGCGAATCCTGGTGCGGGACGCGATCCTCTCGGCCCGCCAGGACGTCGAGGTCCGCGAGGTCTCCAGCGCGCCGGAAGGAATTGCCTACCTGGACCATTGCGGCCAGGGGGGCTCGGTTCCCCGGCCGGACATGATCTACCTGGACATCGAGATGTTCGGCCACAGCGGCCTTTCGGTGCTCCACGTGGTCAAGAACCGCCCGCACCTGCGGGGCATTCCGGTGGTCATGCTGACCGGAGTGGACGACGACGATCAGAAGAGGAAGGCCGCCCAGATCGGCGCCAACAGCTACATCCTCAAACCGCTGAGCCCGATGGAAATGCTCAAGGCCGTACGGACGGCGACGGAGTATTGGCTGAACCTTCACCAACTATGCCGGACGTAACCCATGAACGATACCACGCAAGAACCGACTCCCCGCATCCTGGTGATCGAGGACGACCCCGACCAGCGGGCCTTGCTCTGCGAGGCGCTGCAGATTCACTACGACGACGCGGCAGGCCGCTTCATCCGCGGCGCCGGCAGCGGGCAGGAAGCCCTGGCCATGGACCTCACCCAGTTCGACGCGATCCTCCAGGACTTCAACCTGCCCGACTTCGCCGGAATGGACCTGCTGACCGAACTGCTGAAACGCTGCGATCTGCCGGTCATCGTCGTGACCGGAGAGAACATCACCCAGACCGCCTCGCAGGCCGTGCGCGCCGGCGCCGCCGACTATGTCGTCAAACTGGGCGACTACCTCTTCGCGCTGCCGGTCATCGTGGACAAGAACATCCGCCAGCACCGGCTCCGGCGCGAAAACCTGCGCCTGCAGAACGAACTCCAGAACATGCTCCGCGAGCTCCAGGCCACCAACGGCCAGTTGCAGCAGTCGCTGGAGCAGCAGCGGAAGATGGCCACCACCGACCACCTGACGGGCCTGGCCAACCGGCGCCACTTCGCCCAGTGCCTCGAGCGGTACTACATGGAGGCCACGCGATACGGTTTCGACCTGACCTGCTGCATGTGCGACCTGGACCATTACAAGCAGCTCAACGACACGATGGGCCACCAGATCGGCGACCAGGTGCTGATGATGGCCGCCGAGGTCATCCGCTCCAGCCTGCGAGGCAGCGACCTGGCGGCCAGGTACGGCGGAGACGAGTTCGTTCTGCTGCTGCCCCACACGCCGATGGAGATGGGCGTTGCGGCCGGTCAGCGAATTCGCCAGCAGCTCGTCGTCGCGATCCAACAATACAACCTGTTGCGCCTGCCGGTGACCATGTCCATCGGCGTGGCGTCGCTCGAACTGAACCAGGCATCCAGCGGCGACCACCTGTTGTCCTTGGCGGACAAGGCTTTGTATATGGCCAAGGACCAGGGCAAGGACCGCATCGTGGCCTTCGGCCAGCGGGCTTTGACCGCCTAAAAAGCATGGAAACCGGGCGGTTCCAGCGGAAACGTAACCTATTAGAACCTGCCGGGAAGCCACCGGAACGTGCAGGCGGCTCATTAGAACACGCAGGCGGCTCATCAGAACCCGTCGGGAAGGCACTGGAACCCGTTTTTCGGCCTGCCAGAAGCTGTAAGCATTATATTTGTAGAGTGTTACAAGTTCAGACCCCTCACTTTTCGCGTGTTTGGAAATTTTTTTAGCGTCTGCCATACCTTCGCACCACAAGATATAGTGGTCCGCCGCACCGGCCTTCTGGAGCGGGATTACATTGATGAACAGATTGAAAGGATTCAAAAACAGACTCAGAAGGTTTGAAAGCCGTAGTAACACGCAAATCCGGACCGTCTTGTACAAGTTAACCCACAGGCGGTAATTCCCCGCGACGGCCTTGTTCGCGTCTCTTCGCCGTTCAATCGTCAATTGTAGATCGTCAATCGTCAATTTTCTTGTCTCCTATTACGTCCAATGGTTCTGGCGGGCTATCACAAAGCCCGCGCCAGGCGCGCGAAAAAACACGCGCCCCCATAGAAGGGCCTACGGAACGAGTTATTTCGGATAATTCACAGTATTGCGATTGGGTGGTTTTGATAAGTCATTGATTGCAAGCAAGTTATAAATTATGAAGATTTTTTTCATTTTTCGCGCCTTACCTTTTGGGTTGTTGTGGGCAATCACTTGTGGCACCCCCAAGTCCGCTTGGGGGTGTCCGGGGCGTAAGGGACTGTCCCCTTTTTCGGGGCTGTTTCCGAAAATGGGGACTGTCCCTTGACCTGGGACGTTTAGGGACGGTCCCCATTTTGCACAGTTCTTCCTT
>CAZYDC010000134.1:0-11024 GCA_964646065.1 uncultured Planctomycetaceae bacterium
CATCGTGGACTGGATGATGCCCAAAATGGACGGGCTGGCGGTCTGCCGGGAAATCCGCTCCCATCAGTCCAACGGCTTCATCTATTTCATCATGCTGACCGCCCTTTCGGACAAGAGCCGGCTGATGGAGGCTTTTGACAGCGGGGTGGACGACTTCCTTTCCAAACCGTTCCACCAGGGCGAGCTCCTGGCCCGCGTGCGAGCCGGAGTGCGAATGGTCGGCCTGTACGACGAGTTGAAAGCCCAGACGCTGGCCTTCGGACGCAACAACGTCGAATTGGCCAAGCTCAACGAGAAGCTGCATCAAATGGCCATCGTGGACGAACTGACGGGGCTCTACAACCGCCGTCACGCGATGGTCCGGATCAACGAGCAATGGGCGATGGCGAACCGTTATGGCGAATCCGTGGCCTGCGCCATGCTCGACATCGACCACTTCAAGCGAGTCAACGATGCCCACGGCCATCTCAAGGGAGACGAGGTCCTCCAAAAGGTGTCCAAGATCCTGATGCAGTCGGTTCGCGCCTCGGATATCGTCTGCCGGTTCGGCGGCGAGGAATTCCTGATCCTTTTCCCCAAGCAGAAGGCCGACCAAGCCCATACCTGCGCGGAAAGATGCCGCGCCGCCATCGAATCTTCCGTCTTTGCGGACGACGCCCGTTGTTCTCCGGTCACGATCAGCATCGGGATCGCTCACCGCGAGCCCCTGATGCACTGTCCCGATGACCTGCTCAAGGCCGCCGACATGGCGCTCTATGCGGCCAAGGAACAGGGGCGAAACCGCGTAGTAATGGCGGCCCAAGAAGCCGCGCCCATGAAGTAACCAACTGTCGGCCTTTAAGAGGCCTTGCCAGGGTCGGTACCACCAGAAGCGCGTACCCATGAGACCTGTCTGCAAATCTTTGTTCGCCCTGCTGCTCGGATTGGCCTGGCCCGCTCAGGCCGCCAACCCGACCGGCGCCCCCACGTCCCAACCGTCGACTCCCACCTCACAGCCGTCGGCCGCCACGTCCCGACCATCGGCCGCCACCAAAGGCGCCGCCTCTGAATCCAGCGAACTCATGCTGTACGAAGAAATGCCCGTGGTCGTGACCGCGGCCAAGCACGAGCAGAAGACGCAGCAGGCCGCCGCCTCGGTCTCGGTCGTCACGGCCGAAGAAATCGAACTCTACGGTTATCGCAGCCTGGGAGACATCCTTCGCACGCAGCGCGGTTTCTACATCTTCAACGACGGACTCAACCAGTTCCTGGGCGTGCGTGGATTCTTGCGGGGCGAGGAGTGGAACGCCCGAATTCTGGTCCTGGTAGACGGTCGTCCGACGCGCGAGCCGATTTTCGGGCAGACCCACCTGGACCAGGGCATGGTCGTGCCGGTGGAAGTGATCAAGCAGGTGGAGATCATCCGAGGCCCCGGCTCGGCCCTCTACGGCGCCAACGCCGTGTTCGCGGTCATCAACATCATCACCCGCAGCGGCAGCGACGTGAATAACTGGGCCGAAGTCAGGGCGCAAGGCGGAAACGAGGAAACCGGGCGGGGAGAAACCATTCTCGGGCACAAGTTCGCCAATGGTTTGGACTTCCTCATGGGCGGGTCGCGGTTTTACAGCCAGGGGGACAGGGACATCTCGTATCCGGGCGTCGATGACGCCGCCCACAATTACGGTCATATTCGCGACAACGATTCCGAGATGTCCGGGGACTTCTTTTCCAAGGTGACGTACGGGGAATTCACGCTGGAAGCCGACTACGATAAGCGAGTCAAGGACAACAGCACGGCCACGTACCTGGCCTTGTGGACAGACCCCGGCCGCATGATGGAACGCCGGGATGACATTTCGCTGCGATGGGACCACCCCGTCTGCGAGGGACAGAGCCTTCACGCCAGCGCCTTCTACAGCCAGTACGCCTACGATCAATACTGGGGGCAGGATGACGCTCACGGACACCCCTACACCTACACGTCCACGGACCACTCGAATTGGTCCGGCCAGAATGTCTATTACGATTGGCAGGTCAGCAAAAGCAACCGGCTGATCCTGGGCACCGAGGAGATGGAGACGTTCCGCTCGAGGCAGAATGATTGGGACGATCTCAACGGGACGGTGTTGAATGTCGACCCCGGGCTCAATTCGGAAGCCGGCTATGTCCAGGACGAGCAGACGGTGACGAAATGGCTGACGCTGGTGGGCGGACTCCGCGTGGACAAGATCCAACGGTTCGACCCGCTGCTGGATCCGCGCCTGGCGGCGATTATCACGCTGACCAAGGCGGACACGATCAAGCTGCTCTACGGCCGGGCGTTTCGCGCGCCCAACTTATACGAGATGTATTATTCCTCGCCCGGCGCCAACGTGCCCAATCGCAATCTGAAGCCCGAAATCAGCGACACCTATGAAGCCACCTGGGACCATGACTTCGGAAAAGGGCTGCACACCGAAACGGGTTGCTATTTCTGGAGAATGTACGACACCCTCGGCGACGGCGTTAAGGATGACGCCCTGCAGACGCAGAATATGGGCAAGTCCTGGGCGATGGGCCTGGAGGGCGAGGTGGAAAAGCGGTGGGAAAACGGCGCCCGGGTCCGCTTCAGCGGCAACTTCGGCCGCACCGTGGACGAGCACGACCAGCGGTTGCCCCTTTCCCCCGACGTGCTGCTGTCAATGGCGGGCGCGGTCCCGGTCTCGTTTATCAATAAGCGCACGTTCCTGGCCGTCGAAACGCAAATGGTCGGCCCCATGCTTTCGGACACCGGGCAGAGCACCAATCCCACGTACCTGACCAACGTCGTCCTGACCTCGAAAAAGGTCTGGAAAGGGTTGGACGTTCAAGTCGGCGTCTACAACATCTTCAGCAATTCCGCCCTGGAGCCGCGGGCCAGTCCCTGGAACCACTACCAGACGCAGCTTCGAGCTCCCGGAGTACTGGGCATGATCACGCTCACGTACCGGTTCTGAGCCGCTGGACCGATGGCCGAACCCCTCGTCGGGAAAGTTCTCCACCAACGCGACGCGGGACGGTCCAGCAGCGCCAGTCGCATCATCTGCGCTTACCCCTTGAAGCCCTTGGAGATTCTTCTCCCGCAATGTTAGCTTGCCTTGCGGGCCTGAAAGGGTAAGATCGTCCCGGCATGTTGAACGATGGATAAGGGCGGGCTCAGGAGACGACGATGTACGACGGCATGACATTGATCGACGCTCACACGCACATGTATCACGCCGGGGACGTTGAAAACATCGCAAGGTCGCTGGCCTGCGACCAGTCGAGGCTGGACGCCGTCAACCTCCTGAGCATGACTCAATACGACGAACCGTACATGGCCCAGAATGTCATGGTCCTGCTGGCCAAGGCGCGGTATCCGGAGCGGTGCTTCGCCTTTGGCGGCCTGCACCACTGCCTGCCCGGCGCGAACGCCGGCGACAAGGATCTGGCCCGGCAGGCCCGCGTGCTGATGGAAGCCGGCTGCGACGGCATCAAGATGCTGGAGGGCAAGCCCACCGCGCGAAAGCGGATCGGCTTCAGGCTCAACGACCCCGTCTTTGACGGGTTCTACGACTTCATGCAGTCCCAGGGCCGGCCGATCCTTTCCCACTCCTGCGATCCCACGATCTGCTGGGACCAGCAGAAATGCCCCGAGGCCTTCCGCAAGTGCGGCTACTACTACGCGGACGATCCCTTCCTTGCCGAGAAACAAATCCGCGACGAGGTCTCGTCGGTGCTCAAAAAATTCCCCCGCCTCAAGATGATTCTCGCCCACTTCTACCTGATCTCGGGGGACATCGACGCCGCGCGGCGGTTCCTGGGCGAGCACCCCAGCGCGCTGGTGGACTTGACCCCCGGTGGGGAGATGTACGTCGATTTCGCGAAAGATCCCGCCCTCTGGCGAGAGTTCTTCACGGCCTACCAGGACCGCATCGTACTGGGCACCGACAATTCCTACCCCGACCAGGAAATCCTCTACCCCAACCTCGATGGGAAAATCGTGGACCACACCAAGGGCAGGAAGCTCAACCTGATCCTGAAATTCCTGGCCACCGACGAGACCGATACGCTGTTTGAGGACGACGACATCCGCGGCCTGGCCCTGGAGCGCGCCGCCGTGGAAAAGATCGTCGGCGGGAATTTCCAGCGGGTCGTCGGCAAGACTCCTCTGCCGTTGCAGCCGGAGCGATGCATGGAGTACGCCCGGTGGATTCGGGACTTCGCAAAACGCAGCAAGCAAAGCGAGGGAATCCTCGCCGACCTGGAACCGGTGACGGACGGCCTGCACAAACTATGGAACCTCTCGGGCAAGTGAGCATTTAAGCATTGTGGCACCCCCACGTTTTGTGGCACCCCCAAGTCCGCTTGGGGGTGTCCTGATTGCACGCGTGAACTAAGACACCCCCAAGCGGACTTGGGGGTGCCACAAGAAGGCCACCAAACCCGCCGCGGCGGGCCACCCTTCACAGTGAAAGGACGCACATGAGGCGTATCCTGATTCCAACGATCGTTCTTATGGCGACGCTGGCCGGGACTATGGGGCAGGCCAGGGCCGACACGAGCACGGTCAACCTGATCGTCAATCCGAATTTCGAGCGGGTCTATGCGGCGCAGCGGCAGGCGACTCCCAGCCGCCAGTACGGCCGCGCGGAACACAAAATGCTCCCCAAGTTTGAAGACAAGCCCGTGCTGCCGTGCGGCTGGCGGCTATCGCTGTCCAAGGATGAAGCCGCAACCCTTTCATGGGTCGATGACGCCGGATCGAAGGCGATGCGAGTTCAAGTTCCCAAAGGCGAAACGGCCCGGCTGTCGCAGGGCTACGTGGAGGTCGTTCCCGGCGGAGAGTACAATTTCGGCCTGTGGGTCAAGGGCAGCGGCAGGGTCAATCTGGGCGCGTGGGCGGCGGAACCGGGTCCCGCTGAAATGCTGGTTTCAGCCGGGGCGGATGCGGGAGCCCAATGGAAACAAATCCGCGTTCAGAAGAAGGTGGGGCCGCACCGCCATCTGGCACAGTTCTCCATCGAAATTCCCGGTCCCGCGGACGTTACGCTCCGAGGGGCCGAATTGTCCGTGCAGACCACCTCGGCCCCGCCGGAGGACCCTCTCACGGTCAAACCGGTCAAAGACGCGGACACCTTGTTCTACGAGGACTTTGACGGGCCGACCCAGGCGATCAAATTGAACTCAGGCTCCCGTCTGACGGACAAGGACGGTGGCCGTTTCGGCCGCGGCCTGATCGTATCAGGCAAAGACGGCGGCGCGGTCACGCATCTTTCGATCGGCGAACTGCCCCCGCAGGGCACCATCGAGTTCTGGTTCAAGCCGGCGGCATTGCCCTTGGGTGACAGCGTCGGAGTTCCGCTGGCCATCACCACGCAAACGCCCGGCATGTCGGAAACGCGGATGGAGTTCAATTTCAACTTCTGGTACGCGTGCGTGGATTTCGGGTTCCGCCAGGGATGGGTGTTTGATCGCGCGCAATCGGCGGACGGCGCCGGCTGGGGTTGGTGGCGGCCCGGAACGTGGCACCACTTCACCGGTTCCTGGGACGGCGACGTGGTGCGGGTGTACGTGGACGGCGTCCTGGAAGGCGCCTGCTACGGCAAGGACAAAATGTTCCCGCGCGGCGGGGCTATCGACCTGATTCTCTCGCAAGACGGGGTAATCGACGAGATTCGCATTTCCAAATGTTTGCGATACGGGCCGGTCGTTCCCGAAGGCGTGAAGCCGGTCCTGTATTCCCTGGCGACCACCTCGGCGCCGCCGCCCGCGGCCGCGGCCAAGGATGTCAAGGAGGAGGAACTGGACAAGGAGCGGGCCAAGCTGGTTTGTAGTGTGCCCGTGAGGGCCTTCTTGAAGAAACGCCTCACGGCGTCACTACAAGCGGATTACACTTTCGGAATTGACCAACTTCGCCCCGCCTGGCAAGGCATGAGCGGGATGAAGGTTCAGAAGGATTACTTCGGCAAGGGCCAGGACGGCCTGGAGGCCCAAACCCTGCGCGGGTCCGGCCGGTCCATGTACTGGCGGATCGAGAAGGCTGAGGCCGGGGACTATTACGTCGGCCTGTGGTTGGAAAGCTCCAATCCGCAGATGCGAACGGAATACGGTGTAGACAAGATGCTCGCCTCGGCCTACCTCAACGGTTGGCCGGTGCGGTTCTCCACCAGCAGCGATCCCGTGCAGGTGCGCCCCGGCGTGTGGCTGGCGGAATTGCAGACCGCCTCGACCGTGAAGCTGAAGGAGGGCGACGAGATTGCCGTTTGGCCCGTCTTGCAGGCGGACAAGCAGTGTTTCCTGCGCCTGGCGTTGTACCACAAGAGTCGGGAATCGGGTTCCGGGAATCGGGTTTCGGGAAGAATCGATGAAGAGGGAAACTCGGGGAGAGCGGTCGAAAGCCAGCCGGCGATCTCCGCGTGGGAGCCCGAATCCCCGAACCCCGAATCCCGAATCCCGAACCCCGAATCCCGCTTCGTTCGCGGTCACGGCCTGACGGGGCAGACGTTCGGCGTGGACATGGGCAACTCGCAGCGTCTTCGCCTGGTGCTGACACCGGAGATCAACGGCAGCGGGCAGGACGGCCAGGAGCACGAAGCAACGATCGAGGTCGCCAACCCGCTGCCGTACGCCGTCGACGCCCAGGTGACCTGGAAACTGGCGGATTATTACGGCGCGCCCGTGGAGCAGAAGACCCAGACCATGCATCTGGCCGCGCACGAGGCCCAGACCATCAGCCGCAAGTTCACCGCGACCGGCGACGCGCGTGCGTACCAACTGGACGTTCGCTCATGCTCCGCCCCGGGCTTCAAATTCCCCGTGCCGCGGCCCGTGGAGATGCTGAGTCTGAGCGACTATTCCCGGTGGGAGTTCCAGCCCAACCAGCCCGACCCGCTGACGGCGTGGAACCACACGCGCAAAGACCTTGCCCAGAACCGGACGGGCAATCGCAAACTGCTCTGCCTGGACGGCAACGACTGGCAATGGGCCTATTTGGACGGCCGCCGCGTCCCGGCGACCATACCGGCGGGCCTGGTTTACACCCCAGGCAGCGTGCCCTATATGGACTCCTGGATCAAGGCACCCGTCGGCAGGTTCGGAAAATGGTTCCGCAAATCGCTGGTCGTTCCGGCCTGGATGAAGGGGCAACGATACCTCCTGGAAATCACGCAGGCCCAGTCGGAGGCCACGATCTTTCTGAACGGGCAACGGGTGGGCTACGGCGTCGGGGCGTTGCCTGTGGTGACCGACCTCACCAAGGCCCTCAAACCGGGCGTGCCCAACGAACTGGTCATCTGCGTCCGCGGGGCCATCGCGACAATGAAGCCTGATTATGTCGATCAGTACGACCCGGAAAACTGGAAGGCCGCGCAAGAGCAGGAAGCCGTCTACCATGACGACTATGGCCAGCCTTGCATCAAATCGGTTTTCCTGCGCGCGGTTCCCGAGGTGCGGGTCAAACAGAACCTGGTGGTCTCCGACGCCCAGCAAGGCACACTGCACATCATGACTCGCGTGGAAAACAGCGGCGACTCGCCTCGGCAGGTCACGCTGCATTTCGAGGTGTTCCAGAACGGCAAGGCCGTGGCCCTGGCCATTACGGGAAAAACCGTTCCGGTCGCCGCCGGCGCCGTCGCCGAAGTGTCGGTCGATTCGCCCGCGGGGGACCTCGCGCAATGGACGCCGCGGAACCCGGTCCTGGCCAAGATGGTGACCACCGTGTTGGAGGACGGAAAGGTGCTGGACACCTTTGACCGCCGGTTCGGATATCGCGATCTGAAAATCAAGGGCACGGGGTTTGTCCTGAACGGCAAGCCCGCACGGTTCTTCGCGGCGTGCAACGGGCTGGCGGCGACGGATATATATGAACGGGACACCGGCATCGATCTGGATCGGGGTAACGGCAACGATCAGGATTTGTGGGACGAAATCGGCCTGCCGTACCTGTTCACAGTCTGGAATTGCGCGTCCAACACCTGGCCGAAGTTGAACAACACCGGATACTGGGATTCCTGGCGGCACTTCGTCCTGGAAACGGTGTGGGACGAAGGATCGCGCGGCGGCGTGGTGGGTTGGGACATTTCGTGCGAATCCTTCTATACGCTGTACACCTCGGGCAAGGAGGGACAGGAAAAGTGCTTTGAGTGGCTCTACTCGGCAGCCCAGGACATGCGGAAGAAGGTCTGGCCTTACTACTTCTGCATGGCCGATGGCGACGGGTGCCTGGGCGGGCGGCTGGACTACGCGTCGTATCATTATTGGAACCAGTATTCGTGCGGCGGCAAACCCGACGAAGGCGGATTCACCAGCGAACCGGACGGCATCTGGTCCTACCCGCCGGACAATTTCTTCCTGAACGGCGCGGCGAAGATCCCCGTCAAGGGCACCGTCCTGCACATGGCCCCCGATTGGGTCTACGGCACGACGGCCTGCGGGTCCACGGAGGACTTCGAGTTCTTCGGCCCGCAGAACGGCGTGCCCGGGTTTTCCAAGTACATCGGCGACCGGGCCGCGATCTCCGGCGCCGCCACGGCCTGCGACGCTCGCGGAATGGCCTGGACCAAGATGTCCATCGAGGGCAACCGGGACATGGACCAGGCCATCGCCGGGGCCGTGTATTGGCAGAGCTTCTACGGCAACGCGAACCAGCCCGTGTCGTTCTGCATGCCCCCGCAGGAGATTCGCTACTATTCCGGCGTTTTTGGCCAAAGGTTCGACCGCCGGATTGACCTCTTCGACGTCGAGTACCTGCCGGGCAAGCTGGAGTTTCAGTGGAAGCTCCAGGCCCCGGACGGCCGCGTGGTCAGGGAGGGCAAGATCCAGGCCGATTCCGACACCGCTTTCCTGGATCGAGCGAACATCGCGTTCGACGTTCCCCAAGTGAAAGAACGAACGCGATTCACGCTGAGCATGGAACTGTCGAAAGACGGAACCCGGCGGGCGCACGAGGAACGCCTCGTGGACGTCTGGCCGGTTTGTAGTGCGCCCGTAAGGGCGTCTTCGGAAACTCCTGAGGGCGTCACTACAAACATCGCCGTCTTCGATCCCGCCAATAAGGTCGTGCCGATTCTTAAGAAACTGGGCGCAGAGGTCAAACAGGTCCAGACCCTGGATTCCGTCGCCCTCAAAGGCTTCAGGGCCCTCATCGTGGGTCCGGACTGCGTGACCAAGGCGATGGTCGACAAACGCGACGTGATTCGCGACTTCGTCCGCGACGGCGGCCGCGTGATGGTGCTGCACCAGGAGGACCTTTCGCTGCTGCCGCTGGACCTGGCCGTGGAGAAGAAGGCCTGGCCGAGCATCGGGTTTGTTCGCACGCCGAAGCATCCCGTGATGCGAGGGCTGCAAGATGTGGATTTTGAGATGTGGAACCCCCGGCACGTGATCGCCAAGGGCGCGTTCCACACGCCGGACAAAGGGGCCTTCCTGACGCTGGTGGATTCAGGACATGACGACCGGTCCGCGTGGGCGGAAATGCTGGAGTTTTACATCGGCCAAGGATCCATCCTGGCCACGCAGTTGTCGCTGACGGAGGATTTCGAAACCGAACCGATGGCCGCGGAACTGCTCAAGCGGATGGTCGCGTACCTGGGCCAACCGGTCTTCCGGGCCGAGGGAGTTCACGCTGCCGATTCGCGGCTGGCGGTGTTGAACGGCGCTTCCGAAGCGGTCATCAAACGTCTTGGCGAAGTGCGGACGGATTACGCAACCGTGGCCGGGGCGACCTCCGACCGCGTGACCCTGATCGATCTGAGCACGGGGAACGTGCCGAACGACGCGGCGGCCTGGCGCGCGTACGCGCAGCAGGGCGGCACGCTGCTGGTGCATCGGGCCACACCCAAGCATCAGGCGTGGCTGGAATCGCTGACGGGCGCGAAGGTCAGCGTCGAGGTTCAGCCTTACCAGTCCTGGGTGGACCGACAGATGCTCGAGCGGCGCGACGGCTTGGCCACGGGGCTGAGCAATCTCGACTTGTACTGGCGAACCCAGGCCCCGGGGGAGGGTCCGCAGGACCACTGGCAGGTGTCGTGCGGCGTCGATCTGGGCAAGGAACGGGGCCAAGTGCAGTATGTGGTGCGGGTGGAAGGCGCCGTCGAATATTTGTTCCCCGGCGGGCTGGTGGAAGTACCGGTCGGCAAGGGGCGGGTGGTCATCGACCAGCTCAAGTGGGAAGTCTCCGACAAGGACATGGTCTGCGGCAGCCCGGCCCGGTGCGTCTCCGTGCTGCTGACCAATCTGGGCGTGGCCAGAAAGCTGCCCGTCGCCCGGCCGACGTTGGCCAAGGGCGTGACGTATGAGCCGATCGACATCTCGTCGCTGGCCAACCGCAGCTTCAAGGACGACAAGGCCGGCGACGGAATCGGCTGGCTGGACTGGGGCCCGCAGGCGGATCTGAGTTCTTTCCCGACCGGCAGCGTCAACCTCGGCGGCGTGCCGTATCTCGTGCCCGCCGGTGACAAGAACGCCGTCGTGTTGCGGGTGAATCCCGAGTACGTCAAGTGCCTGGCGAAATATCCCGACTCCGTGACCATCCCCGTCAACAAGCGCCGCGTGGCGGGCTTCTACTTCCTGCACACCGGCGGATGGATGGGCGGGCTGGTCCCCTTCGGACAGCGCCGCATCGAGTACGACGACGGGACCCGGGAAGTCATCCAACTGAACTGCACCAACATGGCCGACTGGAACCCCGGGATGGACAATTTCCCCGACGAGGAAGGAACCACGACCGCCGTCGTCTGGAAAGGCGCCAATCCGATGTACCCGGTGATCCGCGTGTACCATACGCTGTGGGTCAACCCGCATCCGGAAAAAACCGTCAAGCAGGTCGTCATCGGCAACGCCGGCCTGGAACCGGCGCAATGGCGGTTCATGCCGCACTTGGGGCTGACCGCGGCGATTCTTCCGGCCGAGTCGGCCGCGCCAGCCGCCGCCAAAGACCCCCAAAAATCGCGGGCACTTTTCCAACAGGCCTCGGACCTGATCGAAAAGAAGCAGTAACCGTTCACGCCCTGCCCAAGCACTGTTGAATTGACGGTGGAACGTCCGAT
>CAZYDC010000135.1:0-10980 GCA_964646065.1 uncultured Planctomycetaceae bacterium
GGCTCTCGGCCTTGCGCGATCGGTTGCACAAGGGCATCGTCGAGCAGCTCCAGTACGTCAAGCTCAACGGCCACCCGACGGACCGCCTGGCCGGGACGCTGAACCTGTCGTTCGCGTACGTCGAGGGCGAGGCCCTGATGATGAAGATGAAGGACATCGCGGTTTCGAGCGGGTCGGCCTGCACGTCGGCCAGCCTGGAACCCAGCCACGTGCTGCGTGCCATCGGCGTGGGCGACGATATGGCCCACAGTTCGATCCGCTTCAGCCTGGGCAGGTTCAACACGGCGGCGGAGGTCGAGTTCGTCATCGCCCAGGTCGTGCGGGCGGTCAAGGAACTGCGCGAGCTTTCCCCGCTGTACGAGCTGGCCCAGGAAGGCACGGATGTGAGTCAGGTGAAGTGGGAGCGGAAATGACCGTGGAGCGTAGGGCGTAGGGCGTAGGGAGTGGAGCGTAACAGCGAAGAAGCGACGAAGAAACGGAAAGAGAAAACAATGGCATACAGCGATAAAGTCATCGATCACTTTAACAATCCGCGGAACGTGGGCACGCTGGACAAGAATTCGACGCGGGTGGGCACCGGCATTGTCGGGGCGCCGGAATGCGGCGACGTTATGAAATTGCAGATCGAGGTGGACGACGCCGGCAGGATCGTGGACGCGAAGTTCAAGACATTCGGGTGCGGATCGGCCATCGCGGCCAGCTCGCTGGCGACCGAGTGGCTCAAAGGCAGAAACGTCACCGAGGCCTCGGAACTCAAGAACAGCGATATCGTGACCGAACTGTCGCTGCCGCCCGTGAAAATCCATTGCAGCGTGCTGGCCGAGGACGCGGTCAAGGCGGCGATCGAAGATTGGAAGAAGAAAAACGGCAAGGCGTAACCACCACGAGCACCAAGGACACCAAGGGCACCAAGAAGAAGAGAAAAGACAGATAGATAGAACGGCGAAGAAACGAAGAAAATAGAAACTCTGACAGGCGAGTTAACGAGTCAACCAGTTAACGAATTAACGAGGTTCCACAATGATAACACTAACGGAACGAGCGGCGACGAAGATCAAAGAGATTTTCAAGGCGCAGAACATGCCAGAGGGTTCCTGCCTCCGCGTGGGCATCAAGGGCGGGGGGTGCAGCGGCTTCAGCTACACGCTGGACGTCGCCGCAAAGCCTGTCGAGGACGACGAGGTGTTCGAGAGTTTCGGGCAGAAAGTCGTCTGCGACCTCAAGAGCTACCTGTACCTGGACGGCACGGAAGTGGACTACGGCGACGACCTGCTCAAAGGCGGCTTCGAGTTCCACAACCCAAACGCCAAACGGAGTTGCGGCTGCGGCGCGAGTTTCTCCACGTGATGAATCGGGTGCCATGCCCAAGTCCGCGCGGGCATGAGCGCACAGCGTGGACATGCCCGCGCGGACTTGGGCATGGCACCCGCAATGGCGCCCATAATGGCACCCACAGAGGAATGCATGGCAGACAAACCTACTCAAACGCTTCCGGCCAAGTGCAAGCATTGTTCCCAGCCGATGTCCACGCCGGTGGTGTGCGACTTCTGCTCGGCATTGAACCCGGTGCCGACGATGATCGACCACTTCACGCTGCTGGGGCTGCCGCGGCAGTTCGGCATCGATCCGGAGCAACTGCGCGATAAGTTCCTGGCCTTGAACCGGCACGCCCACCCCGACTTCCACGGCGGCGAAAGCGCCGACGTGCAGACGCTCTCGCTGCGGATATCCTCGGCGGTCAACGACGCGTACCGGGTGCTGCGCGACGATTCCGCACGGGCGGCGTACCTGCTGGAACTGCTGGGCGGCAAGTGCTCCGCCGCCGACAAGTCCGTGCCGGACGGATTCCTGGGCACCATGATGATGATGCAGGAAGAAATCGCCGACGCCAAGTCTGCCGGGAACGCCGCGGAGCTGGCCCGCATCCGTCAGGTGCTCCAGACCCAGCACGACGGCACGATGAAACGCATCGCCAAGCTCTTTAACGACCATCAGGACGACGTCGCCTGCAACGCCGTCGCCACCGAAACGCTCCAGGAAATCCGGAAGCAACTCAATGCGGTGAGCTTTGTGAAGAAACTGCTCTCGCAGGTGTGAGAGCGGGAGTCGGGTTTCGGGATTCGGGAATCGGGAAGAAACGGAAAGAGGGTGTCGGGCATCGGGATGCGGGAAGAAGCGGAAAGAGGGAACCGGTTCAGGTGGCGATGCGTCGATGGCGACACAAGATGATTACAAATATCGAAAGAAGCAGGACGGACGACAAATGGCAAACCCGAAACCCGAATCCCGAACCCCGAAACCCGAACCCCGAAACCCGAATCCCGTTATTCTCGGTATTGACCTTGGTACGACCAACTCGCTGGGCGCGTACATGACTTCGACCGGTCCTGTGGTCATTCGCGACGCGAGCGGCAATGGGTTGGTGCCGTCGGTGATCGCCTTCGCGCAGGATGGACGCATCACGGTTGGCAGCGAGGCCCGGGCGCATTCGGTCGAGAACCCGCTGAGTACGGTGTATTCGGTCAAGCGGCTGATGGGCAAGGGCATCGCGGACATTACGGAGGACCTGAAGTTTTTGCCGTACGGCGTGCAGGCGGGGCCGAACGACACGGTGCGGGTGGACATCAACGGCAGGGCGATGACGCCGCAGGAACTGTCGGCGATTATCCTGCGCGAGGTTCGTGCGCGGGCGGAGGCGGCGCTGGGCGTCGAGATCACGCAGGCCGTGATTACGGTGCCGGCGTACTTCGACGACGCGCAGCGTCAGGCCACGCGCGATGCCGGGCGGGTCGCCGGCCTGGAGGTCAAGCGGATCGTCAACGAGCCGACGGCGGCGGCCTTGGCGTACGGCCTGGACCGCCGCGAGGACGCGACGATCGCCGTGTACGACTTCGGCGGCGGAACGTTCGACATTTCGATCCTCCGCGTTTCGGGCGGGGTGTTCCAAGTGCTCTCGACCGACGGCGACACGCATCTGGGCGGCGACGACCTGGACATGGAACTGATCGACCTGATTACCGGCGAGATCGTCCAATGTGTCGCGGGCGTCCCGCCCGCGTGTGGCGAAGGCGTCTCGCCTTCGTCTGAGGCTCACGGCAAAGACGCGGACAAGATGTCCGCGACACACGAGGGCGAGACGCCCTCGCCACACGCGGACAAGATGTCCGCGACACGTTATGCGACACATTTCCCGCCGGCCACGCGGCAGGCGTTGCGGAATTTCGCGGAGGCGGCGAAGATTCGGCTGTCCACGGAAACCTCGGCGACGGTGGAAATTGGTTTGGGCGGTGGGCGCACGTATCGGCGGACGATTACGCGGGATGAGTTCGAGGCCCGCGCGGCCAAGTGGGTGGACCACACGGTCGAGCACTGCCGCCAGGCCCTCAAGGACGCCAAGCTCGCCCGCGAGCAGATCGACCAGGTGGTCATGGTCGGCGGATCGACGCGAATCCCGCTGGTGTTGCGGCGGGTCGAGGAATTCTTCGGCCGCAAGGCCTACACCGCGATCAACCCCGACGAGGTCGTCGCGATGGGCGCGGCCGTGCAGGCGGGCATTTTGTCCGGTTCGCAGCGCGACACGCTGCTGCTGGACGTGGTGCCGCTCTCGCTGGGCATCGAGACGCTGGGCGGGGCGATGGGCAAACTCATCATGCGGAACTCGACCGTTCCATGCCAGGCCTCCGAGACGTTTTCGACGTATGTGGACGGCCAAACCGGCGTGGACATTCACGTGCTCCAGGGCGAGCGCGAGCTGGCCAATGACTGCCGCAGCCTGGGCCGGTTCGAGCTCAAAGGCATCCCGCCCATGCCGGCCGGAATGCCGCGCGTCCACGTGACTTTCCTGATCGACGCGAACGGCATCCTGAACGTTTCGGCCCGCGAGCTGCGGAGCGGTCGCGAGGCGGCCGTGCAGATCACGCCCAGTCACGGCTTGTCGCGCGACCAGGTGGACGCGATGGTCAAGGAGTCTTACAAGCACGCCCGCGAGGACTTGACCGCACACCGCGTGATCGACCTGCGCAACGAGGCGACGCGGATATTGGTTGCCATCGACAAGGCCCTGGCGGCGGCGGGGCAGGTGCTGACGGCGGGGCAGCGAGAAAAGCTCGACGCGGCCGTCGCGGACCTGCGCGCCAAGATGCCAACCGAAGACCCCGACGCGATCTACGAGGCGATGACGGCAGCCAACACCGCCGCCGACCCGCTCACGCAGGCGCAGATGGACGCCGTCCTGAAGAAGACGGCCGTCGGGAAAAAGCTGGAGGAGTTCTGATTTACAATTGACGATTTACAATTGACAATTGTGGCACCCCCAAGTCTTCTTGGGGGTGTTCGCCGCGTGTCGCAGACACCCCCAAGAAGACTTGGGGGTGCCACCAGGAAAAGAGGCAAGAATGAACCCATCAATGTGGTCGAGTTACCTGTTTGATTTGTCACCCGAGGAAATGGTTTGCACGTTCGCCGCTCGCGGATGGACGGAGTCGGAGCTTGGCGACGAGCACGGGTTCGTGCTGCTGTCGCGAGGGGAGGCGGGCAAGATCGGCCGGCAGTTCAGGGAGTTCGCCGCCGGCCAGGGCGTGAGTTTTCCGCAGGGGCATTTGTGGCTGGATTGCGACATAGCCGCCGCGGACCAGGCGGCGGCGCTGGATAAGTTGACGCCGTGGCTGGACCTGTTCGTGGGCGTGGGCGTGAAGGCGGCGGTGCTGCATCCGGGCGGGGAGGAGATGAAAAAGCAGGGCGAGTCGCCGGAGCGAATCCTCGAGGCCAACGTGACCGCGCTGCGAGCGATCACATCACACCTGCTCGGATCGAGCATGACAATCTGCCTGGAAAATTGCGGTCAGGACGCGCCGGAGCTCAAAGCGCTCATCCGCGCCGCCGACGGCGAGGGGCTGGGAATCTGCCTGGACACGGGGCACCACAACCTTATCAAGGGCAACCAGGGCAAGTTCATTCGCGAGGCCGGGCCGCTGCTCCAGGCGTTGCACCTGCACGACAACGACGGCTCGGGCGACCAGCACCTGATGCCCTACGGCGCCGGGAAGATCGATTGGAAGGACGTTTTCTCGGCCTTGAAGGAGGTCGGGTATCGCGGGCTGTACAACTGGGAGATCCCCGGCGAGCGGCGGGGGCCGGTGGACGTCCGCCTGGCGAAACTGGATTATCTGCGGGCAGCCTGGCCGGCGATTTCGTCAGGCCAAATGTACGACTACGATGATATGAAAGCGGTGTGGAAGAGACAACATTGACGATTGACAATTTACAATTGACAATTGAACGGCGAAGAGGCAGTGAACACCGGCGAGGCGTATTCTTGAGGCTGTTCAATCGTCAATCGTCAACTGTAAATTGTCAATGGATGACGGACACGCGTAGAGGTGGAAAACGAATGCCAAAATACAGAGTAACCTTTGAACCGGCGGGCGTGACGGTGGATGTGGACTCGCAATGCTATCCGTACGGTAAGGCGGGCAGGCCGGGCAGCCTGCTGGACATCGCGCTGACGCACGGCGTGCAGATCGAGCACGCCTGCGGCGGAGTGGGGGTCTGCGCGACCTGCCACGTGATCGTCGTCAAAGGCGCGGAGAATCTTTCGCCGGCCAGCGATGAGGAACTGGACCGCGTGGACTACGCGCCCGGCGCGACGCCTCAAAGCCGCCTGGCCTGCCAGGCCGTCGTCGAAGGCGACGTGACGGTCAACGTCCCCAACTGGAACCGCAACACGGTCAGCGAAGGCGCGAGCTAGCGGCATTGACGATTTACGATTTACGATTGAACGGCAAAGAGGCGACCACATGCCGAATCTTAAATGGGCAAATTCTGACGAGATCGGTTTTCAACTTCACCAGAAGTTTCCCGCGGTCGATCCGCTCCAGATCCGTTTCACCGATCTGCGGCAATGGGTGCTGGAACTGGATGAGTTTTCGGACACGCGCGAGGCCAGCAGCGAGAAAGCCCTGGAAGCAATCCAGATGGCTTGGCTGGAGTATTTTCGAGACGAGTAGCGTAGCATGGGCATCTTGCCCATGTGTACCACGGGCGTCCCGCCCGTGTTTGCTTTTGCCGTTGTCGTTGTGTGAAAAAAAAGGAAAGAGAAGAAGCAACAAACCACGGGCAAGATGCCCGTGAGACTCATGGGCGGGACGCCCATGCTACGCGTGCAGTTTGGCCACCAGGCAATAGTAGAACACCTTGGCCTTTTTCCCGCCGCGAAGCCAGATCAGCGTCGGCACGATCAGGGCATTGATGCAGGCCTTGATCTTGGCCTTGAAATTTTGCATCCGGAATTGGTTGCAATGCTCCACGCGGCTGAAGCCCGCGAGCGTGGCCACGTGAAACAGGCTGCCCTCGGTGAACGGGGTGATGTGCGTCCAATCATAATTGAACGAGCCCGACGAGTGCAGGCAGTTCATGTTGGGCGTGCGCACCAGGGCAAAGCCGCCGTCGTTCAGCAGGCCGCGAACGTGGCGGAGCAGTTCCTCCACTTGCGGGCGCTCCAGGTGCTCCAGGATGTCCAGCAGGAAGATGATGTCGAACTTTTCCTTGCACGTGGCGGCGAAGTGGACGGCGTCGTCGGCGACGAACTCGGTCTGGACGTTCTGGCGGGCGACCTCGATCAGCTTGGCGTTCAGATCGATCCCCACGACGCGCCGATACCCGCGCCCGACCAGGTAGCGGGTCAACATGCCCGTCGCGCAGCCGATGTCCAGCACGCTCTGGGCCTTCGCCTCGTCCAGGATCCGCCCGAATCGGCGATGATACCCGCGCCCCTTCTTTTCGTAGTTGCGGGCCGTGGGCGGATTGTTGCGCAGATAATACTCTTCGTAGCCGACGTTGCTCTTGGTGGATTCCATGGCGGGCATTATACCGGCCGCGAAACGCCGGTCAATTCTTACCGCGCCTTCTCGAACAGTATGTTGCGGCCGAGGGCCAGGTCTTGCGGAATGCTCGGGCCGGCGGGCTTGACTCCAGCGTCCGTGATGACGCTGTAGCGGTATCCGCGTTCCAGGAGGAATTGAATCACGTCGACGGGGGTGTACCCGAATTTTTTCGCCGGGATGTACTCGCTCTCCAGCAGCACGGTCGGCTGGAACTTCTCCAAGGTCTGCTTGGCGCCGCGAAGCACGTGCAGTTCGGCGCCCTCCACGTCGCACTTGATGAGGTCCACTCGCGTTAGGGCCGCCTCTCGAACGTATTGGTCCAGCTCGATGCACTGGACGGATACCGAGGAGGGGCCGGCCTCGGACGTGATGAAGTTCCTGGGGCCAAGATTACTGGTGAAATGCAGTTCGCTGGCGCTGTCCCAAAGGCCCAGGTTGTTGGCCTGGACGTTCCGGATGCCGTTGAGCTGGAGGTTGAACTGGAGGGATTGAAAGTTCTGGGGCACCGGCTCGAACGCGTGGACGGCCGCCGTGGGGAATTGCCTGCCCACGCAGAGCGAAAACCACCCGCAGTTGGCCCCGATATCGAGGAACACGGCCTGGGGGGAAAGGCGCCCCAGGATGAGCTGCGTTTCGAGCGGTTCCCACTGGCCGACGCGTTCGACGCCCAGGGCGCTGCGCTTCATTTCGGGCAGGTATCGCATCCACAGGCCGTTGCGGGCCTGCACGACGATCTCGCCGTCGCTGCGGAAAGTGAACGTGGACAGCCCGCACTGGCGGACGAAGTCGCGGTTGCGGCGGGCCCAGGTTTGCAAGCCTCGCAGGGCGCGGCGGCGGCGGCGAGCGGGGCTCCACGGCCAGGCGCGATTGAAGAATCCATCGTCAGGGTCGCTGGAGGCGGTCGGGTTGTCGTTCATTGAATTCATGGGGGGCATTGTACCGGCAACCGAGTCCCGGTCAACTCTCTGCGGTCGGTTGGGATATGTCGGGTGCCACGTCGGGTGCCATGCCCAAGTCCGCGCGGGCATGTCTACGCTGTGCGCTCATGCCCGCGCGGACTTGGGCATGGCACCCGACATGGAATCCGGCGTCTTGTTGGTTTTGGAGCAACCCCGTTGCATCCGGCCGCTTTCCATGCGATAGTGCCCTAAAGGAAAAAACGCCCATGTGGGTTGAAAAAATCAAGTCCGCCTTGAGTCCCGAGTATCGCCGGGCACGCAAAGACCGGTGGAAATACCGATGGTTGCCTCCGCTGTCCATTCGCACCGTGCTGGACATCGGCGCCAACGTCGGCCAGTCCGCCGACCGCTTTCGCCATATTTTGCCCGACGCGCAGATCTACAGTTTCGAGCCGGTCAAGGACTGCTACGACCAACTGGCCGCGAGGTTCCCCGGCGACGCCCGCTTCCGCGCTTTCCATTGTGCCCTGGGCGAGTCCGAGTCCACGGCCGTGATTCATCGCTCCGCCCACCGCACGGCCAGTTCGCTGCTGGAGCAGAGCGAATGCCTCAAGCGGTCCTGGCCCAAGGCGGTCTCCGCCGAGGCCGAGAACATCACCGTCCGCGTCCTGGACGAGGTCGCCGCGACGCTGGACCTGGCCCCGAACATTCTGGTCAAGATCGACGTGCAAGGTTACGAGGACCGCGTCATTCGCGGCGGGCAAAAGACCCTCGCCGCCGCCAAGGTCGTTCTCATGGAGATGTGCTTCCAGGAGCTTTACGAGGGCCAACTGCTCTTCGACGGCCTGTACGACCTGTTGCGGCCGATGGGTTTTGCGTTTCGCGGTTTCCAGGGCCAGGCGGAGGCGCCGGACACCGGCGAAATCATCTTCGCCGACGCGATCTTTCTCAAATAGCGAAGGCTTGCGGGTATTGCGCGGCGGCCATCCCTGGCCGCCGTGTCCGGAGGTGGCGGCCAGGGATGGCCGCCACCCATAACTGAGGGAAGGCTTTCTCAAGTGGCAAAGTCTTGTGACAAAGCGTAACCGAGATTAAAGTGGGCATTGTGAGCAAGGATTTCTCAGATGGTTCCGATGAGGTTCGCAGCGCCAAACCGCTGACGCACGCGCAGTACGCGCGGTTCAAGAGGCCGATGAAGCTGCAACTCGGCGGGCGGTTGGACGACCTGGTCGTCTGCTACGAAACCTACGGGCAACTGGCCCCGGCCAAGGACAACGTCGTGCTGCTTTGCCACGCGCTCAGCGGCGATTCGCATGTGGCCATGCACGACGAAAACGACGATCCGGGCTGGTGGGACATCGCCGTCGGGCCTGGCAAGGCCATCGACACCAACCGCTATTTCGTGATCTGCCCCAACCTGCTGGGCGGCTGCCGCGGCACCACCGGGCCCAGCAGCGAGAACCCGGCGACGGGCAAGGCGTACGGCAGGGATTTTCCGACCATCACCATCGGGGACATGGTCGAATCGCAGCGGTTGCTGCTCAAACACCTGGGGATCGAGCGGTTGCTGGCGGTCGTGGGTGGTTCGATGGGCGGGCAGGCCGTGCTTTGCTGGGCGGCCAAACATCCGAAAATGGTTCGCGGAGCGGTCGCGCTGGCGACGGCGGGGCGGCTCAGCGCGCAGGCGCTGGCCTTCGATGTCGTCGCGCGAAACGCCATTCTGACCGACCCCGAATTCCACGGCGGAAACTATTACCGCGCCGGCGGCGGGCCGGGGCGCGGCCTGGCCATCGCCCGCATGATCGGGCACATCACGTATCTTTCGCCCGAGGCGATGAAAGAAAAATTCGAGGCCGACCGCCTTCGCCCACGCGACGTGGCCACCGAGTTCGAGAAAACGTTTTCCGTCGGATCGTACCTGGGTTACAAGGGCGACAAGTTCGTGGAGCGGTTCGACGCCAACAGCTATGTCACGCTTTCGATGGCGATGGACCTTTTCGACATGGGCAGCACGGCCGCCGACCTGGCCGCCAGCCTGGCCTCCAGCACTTGCCGGTGGTTGGTCGCGAGCTTCACCAGCGATTGGCTTTTCCCGCCCCGGCAGTCGCGGGACATCGTCGCGGCGTTGCTGGCCGGCGGCAAGGGCGTGAGCTACTGCAACATCCAGAGCGACTGCGGGCACGACGCCTTCCTGCTGCCCAACGAATTGGACTGCTACGGCGAAATGATGCGGTCGTTCCTGGCCAACGTGTCGGGGCGCGTCGAAGGCGAGTTGGAGGGGGACGAATCCGCCGCGCAGACCGAATCGCATCACGGTCGGAGCGACCCGCTGGTCTGCCCGGCTTGCAAGAAGGAAGGCACAGGCATTTTCCAGCCCGGGCGGCTGGACCACCAGCGGATCGTGGAATTGATCCCGCCCAAATCAAGTGTGCTGGACCTGGGTTGCGGCACGGGCGCGCTGCTGTCGCTGCTGGCGGGCGAGAACCATCGCGTGCTGGGAGTGGAGTTGGGGCAAGAGTCGGTCATGGAGTGCGTGCGGCGCGGGCTGGACGTGATTCACGCGGATCTGGAGCAAGGCCTGGGGCAGTTTACCACGGGACAGTTCGACGTCGTGGTCCTTTCACAAACGCTCCAGGCCGTGCGCGACGTCAGCGGGCTGGTGAACGACATGCTCCGCGTGGGCAAGCAGTGCATCGTGACCTTCCCGAACTTCGGGTATTACAAACTGCGGCACATGCTGAGCGACCAAGGCCGGGCGCCCGAGAGCAGTGTGCTGAGGCACCCCTGGTACGAAACGCCCAACATCCGATTTTTCACGATCGCGGACTTCGAGGATTTTTGCGCCCAAAAGAGGATTCGCGTCGATCGGCGGATCGCGCTGGACACGGAGTCGGATCGCGAAGTCCGCGAGGACCCCAACCTCAACGCGGACTTGGCGATTTTCGTGATATCAAAGTAATCGTCGGCTATTTCGCCGCTATGCGACGGCGAGGGATATAGCCGCCCATACCGGCAGTTCACATGCGGACAGCGACAGGTCGGACTAGGCCAAGTGGTCTACTTGTGCGCCCTGCTGTGGCCGCGGGGTGGGGGCGGCGGTGGGTTCCCCGGCCGCCTGCTTTTGCTCCTGCTGGCGGGCGAGTTTGCGAATGGACACCTGATCGCCCCTAGCCGCCTCGCGAGCTGTCACAGCGGCGGTT
>CAZYDC010000136.1:0-10968 GCA_964646065.1 uncultured Planctomycetaceae bacterium
TACCCCGTGAGCGGGCGGTATGAAAATTCCAGCAGGAGTCGCCCGGCCGCAAGCGAGCGAACCGAAAGATCCTGGGCCGGGGCCAGCGGGCCCGAAAGGTTGCCGGATGCGTCCGTTCGCAGCAGGACATACGTGCCCTGGCTGCATTCGAGGACCCCGGCGTCCGACACTCGCCGCGCGCCGAGGGCTTGAACCTGGCCCGGCGGCATGGGCAGGCGCATGGACGCCTGGGCGCAATCCTCGCCGACGCCGGCCAGGGCCGTGTTCCAGTCGATGGCCTCGGGCCCGCCCAGACCTTGAAAGACCAGGAACCCGCCGCCGCCGCGGAAGTGCCACCCGGCCAGGTGGCGATAATCGAAGTGTCCGAAAGCAAAGTGGGAGTATGTCATGGTGGTTTCCGGTGACGTTAGTTGATGACCGAACTGGTTCGGGTTCCGCTGCCGGTGAGGGTGTTGGTGACGACGGGTGTGTTGCCGTCGCGGCCTTTGAAGGTTTCCTGCCCGGTGGTGGCGTCAAAGGAGGCGACGCCGGCCAGGACGGCCAGGATGGCCTCCAGCGCCTTCTTGACGGTGATCGTGGCGGCGCCGGTGGAGTCGATGTTCGTGGCCAGGATGGCGGAGGCCGAAACGTCGTTGAGATCGGCGACGACTTTGGAATCGAGCTGTACTTCGGCGTCCACCTGGGCGGCGTTGGCCGCGGTGAGGGTCACGATGGCGCTGTGGGATCCGGCGACGGCCCAGCGGGCGTCGGAGATTTGTATCTCGTAGAGACCGGGGTGGTTGATCGGGTCGACCTCGCGGAAGCGGCACTTGCCGGCGTCCGGGGCCGCGAATGTGCCCAGCGCGGCGATCGTCTCGATGTTGCCCGCTGCCTGTGCGTAGACGGTCGGGGCGGCTTCATTGTCGGCGATGGTCGAGACGATCAGCCCCGCCGAGTCCTTGGTCAGGCCGGTCTTTCCGGCCCCGACGGTCGAGGCCGAATCCAACACCTTCACCCGCAGGACGACCGACGTGATTCCATTTTTCAAAGCAAGTTTTGCCATTGTGTTTTCATCCTCTTCGCGCTCGCCTTTGGCTCGCGGCTAAACTGTTTTCTTTTCCGTTCACTCTTCAATCCGCAATCCGCAATCCTCAATTCGCAATTCTTCATGTCATTCCGCCTGTCATGGCGTTGTTCACGAGCAGTCCGCCGGGGGCGGCGGCCTGGGCCTGGACCGCGCCGAGATCGGGGTAGGTGCTCGTGTATCCGTCGGCCAGCAGGATCGCGTGTTGTTTCGCCGCCGCCGAGAGCACCTCGCCGCCGCTGACGAACGGGTTGCCGGCGGCGATGTCCTCGGAATTGTCCAGCACGTTGGCGGAGAATCGCCCGCCGTTGGCGTATTCGATGTTGTGGGCGTACCGGGCCGGGTAGAGGTTGCCGCCGGCCGTGCTGTAGAGCACGCTGCCGGTGATCGCGGTGAAGATGCAACCCTCGACCGCCAGGCTCGACAGGTCCGTCATCGCCCCCGCGTTGATCGCGTTGTTGGCAAGGGTGTGAAATGTGCAATCCAGCACGGTCAGCCCGAACGGCCCGTACCAGACGATGCCGTCGCCGTTGAAATTGTTGACCAGGCATGCCTTGACCAGCGGCATCGAGGCGTTGAAGACGTTGACGCCGATGGCCCCGGAATTCAGGCTGGCCATGCGGCTGTTGAGAATCACCGCCGTGGTGCTGCCGTGAACGTAGATGCCCTGGTTGCAGGCGGTCACAAGGCATGTGTCCACCAGATGGCAGGACCCGCCATAAAGGTGGATGCCGAGATTCCCGGTGGCCACCGTGCAGTTGACGACCTGGCAGTTGTTCACGCCGTTGAGTTCGATCCCGTGCGTGCCGCTCTGCGTCGTCGAAACGCACAGGTTGCGAAGGACGATGTGCGAACCGTTCACCTGCAAAAGTGCGGCCGTCGAAATCCCGCTGTTGAGCCGGAGCAGCGGGGCCGTCATGGCGCCTCGCAGGTCGCCGTAGGCCGTTCGATAGCCCTCGACGGTGATGGGGATCGCCGCCGTGCCGGAATTGACGACGGTGAGGGCGAAGGGGTAAACGATCTGGTTTCCGGCCCCGTCGGAGGCCAGCACGTTCAGGCGAGGCGGATTGCCCGCCGCGTTGACGGATGCCGTGGTCAGGCCGGCGACCGTCGAGGGGTCGGCCCAGGCGCCGCGGAAGATGACGTTTACGCCCGGAACGCCGGGCGAAAGGATCGCCCCGCCCCCGTCCGTCGGGACGACGGTGAGCTGCTGGAACATGCCGACCATTCCGTCATTGCTGACGACTCGGCCGCGCCGTTTCATGCCGCCGGTGTCCCACGTGAACCAATCGCCCGCGACGATGCCGGTGAACGGCGCGCCGCCCAGGATGTGTCCGGCCCCATCCGCGCCGCACCCTCCGAACGCTATCGGCGTCCCGCCGCTGCCGCCGTTGAGGTTGGCGGCGGCGGCATCCACGCTGGTCGGTTTGACGACAAACTCGGTGTACATCATTGTCCACCTCCCTCAATTGACCATTGACCATTGACCATTGACAATTGAAAGAGAAGGCCCGTTCTTCGATGTTTCCGTAAATTGTCAATGGTCGATTGTAAATTGTAAATTTTCATTGGTCGCCTCCGGTCACAGGCGGCGGTTGCAAGGCGGCGGCGATCACCCCCTGCTCCTGGGTGTAGAAGAAATCCGCCGGCGACGTGTTGCCCGGCTGACCCAGCGTGATGCCGCATAACGAGGCGACGGCCTGATAGGTCAGCAGCCGCACGTCGGCGGGCGTCAGGTTCATGGTCTTTGCGTTGTCGATTCCGGTTTGCGTGTATTGGCTCATGCGGTCACCGTCATAATCACCTGGCCGCCCGGGGGCGGGGCGAGGAAGTCGGTTCGAGGGGGTATCTGGGTTCTCATCAGGCGCTCCATGTGATCTGGCCGCTGGAATAGACTCGACCGCCGATCTCGGCCAGGACGTAGCGGTTGGCCGCCCCGGCGACGGTGACGCCCACGGCGCAGGCGCCGCTGGCGTCCGTAATGAGCTGGTAGTCCGCGTTGGCGACGACCTGTTGAAGGACAGTACCGTCGCTCACGGCCACGGTGTTTCCCGTGGCGTCCGGGGCGCCATAGTCGCTCGTGGCCAACCAGACTCGGACGTTGACGTGTTGCGAAGCGTTGTTGCCCATGAGATCCTTGAGCTGGAGGGAAATCACGCGTTGGCCTGCCGCTTCGGTTGCGGCCGTGAATGTTGGCGCAAGCGTGGCCGAAGCGACCTGGTTCAGGGCCGCCGCCGTCATGGCCGACAGGGGCTGGAACATCGAGCGGCCGCGATAGTCGGTGATGTCGGCCAGCGAATAGACGCCCCCGGCCGTGACGATGGCGGCCAGCGGAATGTGAGGCGTCGCGCCGGCTGCGGGGAAGCCGCCCGTGCTCACCACCAGCGTCCCGTCGGTGGCGATGTAGATGCTGTTGGTGGAATTGTCGGTCAGGGCCTGGCCCGAGGCGGCGGCAAAATCGCGGGTCGTCGCGCCGTCGCAGAACCTTCCCGCGCGGACGCCGAAGGTCAGGTCGCCGTCCTTGTACACCCGCAGGTCGCCGGCCCGCCGTGAAACGTCCAGCAGCCGGTAGAGCATCTTGTAGAAGCTCGTGTAGTAGGGCGACTCGCCCGTGGCGATGAACAGGACCTCCTGCTCGGCGTCATTCAAGCCTGAAAGGGCGTTCAACTGCGCATCACTTGGATACAGTTCGTTCATGGTTCACCTCATTCGATGTGTAGGGTTAACGTGTCTGTTTGGGGGTCGTAGTGGATTGCCTGGATCAGTTCGGCCGGCGGGGGCGGCGGCATCACAAGCACCGTCTGGGCGGGAAGGAAAAGCTGCCGGCCGTCGTCCCGTATCACGCCCAGGGCCACGTGATGAACGCCTTCCTCCGGGAGCCACGCTTCCAGCAGCACGGCCAGGACGTCGAAACCGAATGGCCCCTGCGCGAAGGCGCCGTTGCCCATCCCGGCCGCGCCGCCGCCGTCGTATCCGAAGCCGCCCAGCCCGAGGGCATACAGCCCCATGCCGGAGGGTTCCTGGCATGGGCGGCGGCATGCGGCGGAGGCGACGATGCTAAGCGGGGCTTGCCCCGCGTGGTCGTCCTGAAGGACGAACCGGCTGTCGTCCGCGCCGGGGGGCGACGCGACCGTCAGGCTGAACAGTATGCCCTGGGGCGAAGGCTCGATGGTTTGGGGTGTCAGTGTATTCATGGTAGTTGGAGGTAGTTGAGGGTGTAGTCGCACCAGAAGCCGCGGCCTTGCTGGAGCGGGGTGGTCGGCTCGAACGTTTCCAGGATCACCTTGGGATAGGATTGGCCGTAGTTATCCAGCAGTTGGTGCCCCTGGCCGTCCACGAACTGCTCGATGGCCGCCACCAGGGCCGCCAGCAGCGAAATGGAACTCGCCTGGAGCCGGCCCTGCTGCACGATCCGGCGCGACCGCATTCCCATGTCCAGCACGAGCTCGCCGTCCAGGCCGGGGAAGCTTCGGCGTTGGAGCTGCCGTTGCCAGGCCAGCGGGCGGAAGGAGTGCGGGCCGGAGGAAAAAATGGTGTAGCCGTCCAGGGAACTCATTGCGAATCCTCCGCGATGACTGGGTCTTGATTGCCTTGGGGCGCCGCGGCGACGAAACGCAGCACGGCGCAGGCCATCGCCGCCTGCTCGTACGCCAGTTCCATCGAGTGCAGGACCGCGCCCTGGAGTTGGATGCTCCTGCCGGCCTGCCCGCTGCTGGCGCCGCCGACGCGGAACGCCAGCGTCGCGATCTGCCCCAGCGCCAGCGACTCCGCCGCCGCCGTGTCGCGCAGGCGAACCTCCGCCGAGATCAGCGGCCGGCCCAGTTGGACGCTGGTGGCGAAGAACTCGTTGTCGCCGCCGGCCGGCAGGGGCTGGCATTGGCGGGTCAGCTTGACCGACAGCACCAGCGGCAGTTGGGTCTGCCCGAAAGAAACGTTTTCGACTCGCGTGTACCGGTTCATAGGCCGGCCTCCTCGAAGTGGCACCGCACGTCCAGGCGGATTTGCAGGTCGGGGCGGCGCACGCCGCTGACCATGTGGCTGGGCTGAATCTCGGTGGCCCTGCCGATGGGCAGATCCTGGCAAAGCCCGCTGCGATACGGGTCGGCCAGGAGGCTTGCGGCGGCCTGGTCCGCCAGGTCGCTGGCGCGGGAGATCGCCGTCTCGGCGGCGTCATCGCGAACGTGAATGACGATCGCCGCGACCAGCCGCCGCCAAAGCGACAGCGTGTCGTCGCCCGAGAAACACACCAGCGACTCGTGCAGGACCTCCGCGCGCGGCAAGGTCGTGTCGCTCGAGACGCCCAGGCTGACGGAGGCGAAATACCCGCTCTGCCGCAGCGCGGCGACGATGTCCTGAAGAACTTGTGATGTCTTTGTCGCCATGTCAGACCCTCCTCAGCAGCATGTTGCCCAGGGTGTGCGTTCGGCGCCCGCATGGGCCGGGGCCGGTGTCGGCGGCCAGGCGAAGCTGCGACTGGAGCCGCATGAACTCCTGGCGGTACTGTTCGGACTTGAGCCAGTTGGTGTCGTCGGGCGTGGCGCTGGCGGCCCGAGCCAGGTAGATTCCCGGCAGGGCCCCATAGGCCGTCGCCGACCGCAGTTGGTCGGGGTCGGCAAAGGCGACCTTGTCGGCGGGCACGCGGCACAACTCGGCGAACAGTTTGATCTTTTCGGCCAGCGTGCGCGAAACGCCCTGAATCTGCGGGCGGAACGTGCGAACGAAGAAGGAGCGGCCGGACATCCTGGGCGCCATCGGCGGGATCGACGCGTCGGCCCGCAGAATCGAAACGGTCAGCGTGGTGGCCGAGATCACCGAGACGATCTCGAAGGCGTTGCCCTCGGACGGCGCGGCGTCGTAGACGGTCAGCACCATGCCGGCTTGCACGCCGGCGGCGACGAAATCGCTCGTGGCCGACGTGAATGTCGTGCCGGACGACACGCCGTCGCCGCCGCCGGCCAACTGTTGCGTGACAAAACTTCCGCCCAGGAAAATCGCCGGCTCCAGGGCCAGCAGGTCTCGATCTTGACAAAACTCGTTCATCGTTGCTCCTCGTTTAGAATGTTCTGGTGTGACGGGGTGCGGGGCGAATCCCGTGCGTGGCTGCCTTTAATGGTTAGAAGTGTGTGCAGACGCCTCGGGACTCGCCCCGCACCCCGCCGACCCGTGAGGGGACGGCGAGGCCGGGGGTGGCGGCCAAGGTTGGCCGCCACCCACAACCGCCTGGAGGCCTATGCAACGCTCAGGCCGGTGATGATCCCGTGGGCGTTCTCGTTGCGAAGCTCCAGCGTGTACTCGCCGATGACCTCGCCCGCCTCGTAGTCGCCGGTGGACGCCAGCGGCTTGTAGTGGAAGCTGCGACCTGCCAGTGGAAGCACATCCACTCGCGAGCTGTCCAGCAGCAGCACCGTGTTGGCCGGCACCGAGCGGCACAGGACGACGCGGCAGACGCCGAAGTCGCTCTCGTACACGCTCACCAGGTCGCGGTAGGCCACGTCCGCGCCGTCAAACCTCCGCAGGGAGGTGATGAACCCGTTGATCCGCCGCTTCTGGTAGCCGTTGACCACGATGGTGTCGATGCGGCTGGAGGTCTGCTGCCAGATCAGCCGCAGGGCCAGGTTGAGCTGCGTCTCGGTCAGTTCCACGTCGGTGGGGAATCCGCCGACGTTGGGCTTGAACACGTTGGTCGTCAGGCTGGGGATGACGCCCCGCATCGTGCGGCGGACGGTGTCGCTGCCCTGGGGCGTCGGGGCGGACGCGGTGCCGTTGATGACCGTGTTCTCCAGGTCCCGCAAAAGCTCGCGCAGACGCTCCTGCTTCTGGTAATCCAGTTCGTCGCTGACGGCCAGCTTCCGCACGGCCACGTCGCTGCCGCTGACCCGCACTCCGGCGGTGAAGATCTGCGCCCAGTTGCCGTTGCGGACGCGGTTGGTGAATCGCGCCTGCGGGGCGTCGTCGCCTTCCAGCGCGGCGTTGCCCAGGATGCTCAGCGCCTGTCCGTTGGCGACGGCCGCCGCCGTCGTGCCGCCGTAGCCGCGAACCACCGTGATCGTCCCGCCGGCCGTGTCGGTGGCCGTGACCAGCCACAGTTCCGTGCTGCCGACCGGGCCGACCTGGTCGCCCACGCGGAAGTAACTGGCGTTGGCCACGCCGAGGGTGGTGTCGGTCGTCGGGTTGGCGATGGTCGTCTCCTTGATCGCGTCGGCGTTGGGCAGCAGTGTGTCCTCCAGCCACTCGTGGTAGGTGCTGGTGGCGGGGCGGGGGGCGTTGCCCAACTGGTCCAGCAGGGGCGTCTCGTAGGGCGAGACGATGCCGACGATGTCCGATACGTCTTCTGCGATTTCCGGCAGGGCCGCGCCCGCCGAGTACGTTGCTTTGCCTGTGAAAGCCATGAAAGTCTCCTGAAAAAAGTTAAAGGGTCTTTACCGAAGCCCGCCCGCGGCGGGCCGTTTGGTACTACCGTTTGGCCGGCTTGGAAATCGCGGCGCGCCCTTGCGGGCCGGCTTGCGGGCCGGTCTGGCGCCGCAGGCGAAGATAGTTGGCCACGTCTTTTCGCCCGCCGCTCCGGGCCGCCCGATCCGCCGCCTGGGCCAGTTGGGCCGGCCCGCCGCCGGGCGCCCTTCGCGCCGACGCCGTCGCCGGAGGCAGCGGCGGACTCGCCGGCCGAAGGAAGGGCTTGTCCAGCAGAAGCCCCTCGACGCCCCGGGCGATGGCGTCGTCGTCGATCTCCTCGCCCAGGTCCAGCCGCCCCTGGAGCAGCGTGCAGGCCGCCTCCAGGTCGATCACCCCGGCCTGGCTCATCAGACGCTGGGCCAGGATGCGGTTGTGCATCTCGACGATCTGCTGCCGGGCCTCGTCGCGCTGCGCCTCGGCCTGCGCGGTCTCGTCGGCCCGCTGCTCGATTTGCTGCTGAACTTCCTTGAGCTGCTGCTCGACCTGTTGGAGCCGCTCTTCGGCCTGCTGGGCGCGGCGGCGATACTTGATGGACTCGGCCACGGGGACGAGCTTGGGTTCGCCGCCGCCCAGCGTCGTTTCGGGCGCTTCTTGCGCCTCTTCCGGCTGCGCGTTCTCCGAGGATTCTTGCGACATGATTGCTCCTTTGGTTGGTTGTGTGTTGGTTTCGTGAAGTGTCAGGAATTGGCGCCCGCGCCGCGGTCGTAGCCCAGCTCGGCCAGGATCCGCTCGCTGGGCAGACCGAGCTGCGCCTTGATCTGCGCGTTGCGGAGTTGCTAGCCCTGGTCCACGGGCAGCGGGTTGGGCCAGTGGATCTCGATCCCGCGATCCGCGGGCGAAGTGGGGAACAGCCCGGCCTTGTCCAGCCACGCCAGGGCCAGTTCCACGATGTTTCCGATCCCTGTGCCGTAGGCCAGGCGTTTCTTTTCCGTGCGGGCCAGCAGGCCGCCCAGCAGCACCTTCAGGGCGGTGGCGCTGGTGAGGTTTCCGATGTTCCCGCCGATCGTCCCGGCCGCCAGCGGCGGAACGGCGCTGACCTTGTCCATCGCCGCGCGAACCTGCTCGATGTGGGCGCTCTCGCTGGGCGAGCCGTTGTCGGAACCGAACTCCTGGATCGTCGCGTCGGGGTTCTGCGTGGACCACATCTGCCCGGGGGCCACCGGGCGGGACATGAAGTCCTCAATTCCTTTGGCGAGATACATCTTGAAGAAAATTCACCTGCTTCGCCGAACCTTGAAGAAAATGCCGACAAGTGGTTGCGGCGGCGGCGAGGGCGGGTAGAATCGATGGCATGGAAACGACAGAGGCAACCAAGTTCCATGAAATTATCAAAGGCATGGTAGAGGCGTGGTGCGACCGCCGTGCCTACCGTCCCTTGAGCATCTTGCTACGCCCTTGGTTGGGACTAACGGGGTTGTCCGATTCTTGGCACGACTTGAGGCAAGCGCTTCGCCATGTTCGCGCCATGGCTAAAGACGATTTGACTGACAGCGAAAGAGGGTTGCTAAACCAAGCGATTGCGATGGTTGACAAAGCCCTTTGGCGGGATGACGGAGCAAACCCACCTACCTAATGAGAAGAAACGCCCATTTCCGCTGTTGCGGCGGCTGTTTTGTCGACTGTGTGATTAACGGAAACATATTGAACGCCTGGTAGGTCACGCGGTTGGCCCGGTCGCTCAGGCGAGTGTTGAGTTCGTCCTGCAGCGGAATCAGCGGCTCCACGTCGCTGAGCCCCTCGTAGGAAAGCGGCAGCGGCATGTTCTGGATATGCACGATCGGCAGTTGCCAGTCCGATTTCTCCCTCGGCCGTCAGCACGCGATCCTCGTATCGCTGCCACCACTGCGGGGAAATGATCTCCACGACTTCCACGACGGCCGGCGACTGCTCGCGCCCGCCGCCCAGGAACGTGCGCCACGACCAGGGCCCGTTTTCCATTCGCGAGGGATACTTGTAGAGCCGCTGGATCCAGTAGCGAACCTGGCGGAAATTGTTCTCGTCGAGAATGGGCAGGACCCGGGGAGCTTCGACGGTCTCCAGGATGATCGAGCGGACCGAGGGCATCGCTCGCTCGAGGTATCGTTTGAACCGATCTCCACGCGGGTCCTGCTGAACATTCTCAAAGGCGCTATCCTCCGCGGCGGAAGTGCCCGGCGTCGTGGCCGAGGCGGAGGCAAACTCGGCCGGCAGCGCGCTCGCGACGGAACCCGAGGGGGGCAGGCCCGTCGCGGGCGATATCGCCGGGATTCGGAAGGCAACGTCGACAAAACCGTATACCGCCCCCAGCAGGGCGAGTTCCTGGAAGAAAGTTCCTACAATTAAATGAAGTTTGGTGAAACAACGATCAACTGGCGCTGTTAGGATTATGAAGGAGCAAACGATGACAGAAACAACGGCGAACTACGGCAAAGTGTATTCCTACTTGCGGTTTTCCAGCAAGAAACAGGAACTTGGATCAAGCAAAGCCCGGCAACTTTCAATGTCTGAAAAATGGACAGCCGAAAAGGGCTTGTCCATTGAAAACGCTTTCGCCGATCTTGGCGTTAGTGCCTACAAGGGCAAACATCGGGAGGAGGGCGCACTGGCGGATTTTCTGGCAATGGTTAAGGATGGAAGGATCGCAACCCCGGCAACTCTTTTGCTGGAAAGTTTGGATCGCCTGAGCCGGGAACCTGTTGAAACGTCTTTGCCCTTCATTTTGGGTTTGGTCAAGAGCGGGATTGTAGTCGTCACGATGGGAGACGGGCAAGAATACCGCAAAGGGCAACTTGACAGCAACAAACTGATGAAATCCCTTTGGGTATTAGAACGGGCAAACGAAGAAAGCAAAACCAAAAGCCAAAGGGTTGGCGCAGCGTGGCAACGGAGACGGGATACAGCACTGACAACAGGCAAAGCACCAACAACAAAACAAGGTAGGGTTTCCAATAATATGCCAAACTGGTTCAAGGCAGGAACAACCACGATACAGATTGACCCCGCAAAAAAGGCAATCGTCCAAAGCATTTTTGATATGGTTGAAAGCGGGTTAGGATTAAATCTAATCGCAAAGAAATTGAATGGAAAACACTTGACCCTAACGGGAAGACCAATGATGCGCCATTACATTCATTACATTACACACAATCGGGCGGTATTAGGCGAATATAGACCAGCGAAAAAGATTGAAGGTAAAAAGGTATTCACTGGCGAAATCGTTAAAGGGTATTTTCCAGCGGTCATATCGGAGACGCAATTCTACGCCGTTCAAGCAATCTTAAAAGCACGCAAGACAACAACAACCGGGGCAAACAAAGGTTTCTGTAATCTCTTTACAGGGTTGATTTATATTGGCAGTTCCAAAGCGGTCGTATATAAACAAAGGGATAAAAGCGAACGGCAATATATACCAGCATTATATGTAATTGTTTAGCGGGTTGAGCGAGTGTTACGGTTCAGCGGGGAGGAGGGGTAGG
>CAZYDC010000137.1:0-10930 GCA_964646065.1 uncultured Planctomycetaceae bacterium
GTCGGGTGCCATGCCCAAGTCCGCGCGGGCATGATCGGTCGGCGAGACATGCCCGCGCGGACTTGGGCATGGCACCCCTGGGCATGGCACCCCGCTGGGACTTTGCACCCCCGGGCATGGTTGTTTCATCACCCGGGCGGCGATTTCGGACAGTTCCAGCAGCGCGTCCACCGGCGCCTTGATGCGCACCAGTTCCCCGGCCTGCGCCAGCGCCGCGACAAATTCGTGAAGGTCGTTGTAGGCCATCTTTCCCTAGTGTTTTCCCTGCCGGTTCAGCCAGGCGCGATAGATGAGGTTGTCCTGGATGAAAATCCGGTAGAGCGTTTCGTTGGGCCAGGGGTAGGAAATCACCTGATCGTAAATCTTTCCGTCCTCGATGCGGCCCTTGAATTTCATGATGGGGAATCGGCCCTGTTTCCAGGTGTGCATCGACTCGGCCGAGCCGGGCGACAGGACCAGGCCGATCTCGTACTGGCCCTGGTTGTCGCGGTCGGTCCGGCCCTCGATGTACATGTTGTAGGTCTCGCCGTCGAAGATCATATCGTTGTCGGCAGAACCGTCGGCATTGTACTGGGCGAAACCGGTCATCGTGTTGTACTTGTATCGGGTGAGGTTCAGGCCGGGGAAAATCCGGGTGATGAATTCCGGCCCGCCCTTGCCCTCGACGTATCCGTCGGTGGTGACGGTGACGGCGGCGCCGATCGGGCGTATGACGTAACGGTAGTCGAGCATTTGGGCCAGGGAATCCCGCACGGGCATGGAGACGCGCCGGTGTTGAGTGAACTTTCCGTGGACGACGTTTCCGGGGAAGGAATTCGCCAGCAGCGGCTGGATTTCGGGGCCGGCCAGCACGTCGGTGATGTCGGTCTGGTTCTCGACCTTCGGGGCCGGGTCGTTGAAATTGACGTGGCTTTGGGACTCGACCATTCCGCCGTTGACTCCGGCGTGGTACTCGATCTCGACGGCCCGCCGGTTGACCGAAATGTCCATCGCCAGGTGCCGCGCTTCGTAGGTCTGATGGACGTTGGCGTCGTACGATTTGAGGCGGTCCACGCCCAGGCTGATCTTCAGCGGCGAATCGCCCATGCGATTGCGAAGCAACTCGATCAAGCCCTGGGCCCGCTTTTGAAGCTCTGCCCGCTGGGCCAAATTCAAGTGAGGCGCCGCCGCCGGGGTGGGCGCCGTTGGCGGAGCGGTCGCGGGCCAAGGCTTCCTGGCCGCCGCCAGGGCCACGATATAATCGTTCAGGTCGCGGTCGCTGAGGCTCTCGGCCAGCAATTGAAAGCGGCCCGACGGTTTGGCCAGCGGGTCCTTGAGGTCGGCCAGCACCCAGAATCGGTTCTCGCCGATGCGGATTTCCAGCCCGTCGGAGGAAAACGACTTCACCTGCCTCCGGGGCTCGCCCGGATGATCCAGGTCTTGCAACCGCACGCCGCCGTCCAGCAGGAGTTTCTTGCCGCCCAGTTGTCCCGACAGGTTGCGGGCCTGGAACTCCACCAGCGGAAGGCTCTGGCCATTGTCGCGGATTTCCACGTCGCTGGTGAACGCGCCGGAAAGCTGGTAGCTCTTCAGGCCGGGCAGGATCGCCGCCAATCGCGAGGCGTCTTGCGTCCAGAGCGACACGTGCGCCTCGGGGAAGTCCAGTTTGCCGTCGCTGGAACACTGGATTTTCCCGTCGGCGGTTATTCCGGAGGAGCCCAGGGCGACGGCGAAGTTTTTCACGGCCGCTTCCGACAGGTCCATCGCGACGACCGCGTCCATGCGGAGGGTGCAAGGCAGGCCGGCGGGTTTGACCATCGCCCCGTCGTGGGTCAGCAGGTCCGCCAGCCAGGCGGGCTTGACCACCGGTCTGCAATGGGCCAGGCCCAGGTCGCCGGCCAGAAGGACGGCGCTGACGCGGAGCTTGCCGGGCGCGACCAGGCCGACGGGCTCGATCATTTGGAACGCGGCGTTCAGGTCGGCCCGGCCGGCGAGCCCCAGTTGCCCGGCCAACTGCCGCAGAGGCGGGCAGATCCGGAACATCGGGGCGCCGGCGGCGCACCGCAACTGGAGATTGCCCTGGATCGCCAGCGGCCCCGAGAGCGTATACGCCGGAGTGCCCGGCACCGGCAGCATCAGTAGGCTGGGGAACTGAACCTGCATGTCCAGTCCGCCGGTGAACGACAGATGACTATCGCCCAGCGTCAGGTCCACCTGGCGGACTCGCACGTCCGCGCCGTCGGATCGGGGGTTGTACGCGACGGAGCATCGGCCCTCCAGCGGCACGCCGGCGGACTTGGCGATTTCGCCGGGCAGGGCGAAGTCCAGATCGCCGCCGTGGAACGCGACCTCGCACGCGAGCTGGCCGTCGTCCTGGCGGGCCAGCGTCACGTTCGCGTCGGCGGCGCCGGTAAGACGCCCCGGCAAAAACTGCGCGGCCACCAGCGGACAAGTCTGGGCAAGAACTTTCGCGTCGGTAACGGTCAAGGCCGCCGATGCGCTGAGCGGGCCTTTGTCGAACTGTCCCGAAAGGGGGAATGCCCCGCGGCCGTTCAGTTCGCCGAAGGCGGTCTGTGCGGTCAGGGTCGCGACGGCCTGCGGGTCGCCGTCTTTAGAACGTAGCATGGGCATCTTGCCCATGAGTCTCACGGGCGTCTCGCCCGTGCGAATATCGAAGAACATGGGCAAGATGCCCATGCGACTCACGGGCGAGACGCCCGTGCAACGGGTTTCGGGATCGTTTCTGAGCCCGGCGGCAAGGGTCGCCTTCAGTGTGGCCTTTTGTCCGGCGGGCTTGTTGAATGTGTCCCCGGCCAGGACGGCCAGTTGCCCGGCATCGGCGGCCAGATCGGCCTGTAGAATGTCGGGCGTGACGCGGGCGTGGAGGGTTCCTTGGCGGATCATGCCCTGGACCTTGACCTTGTCCCGCCATCGGGGGAACGCATCGAGCAAGGCCTGCGCCTGCTCGACGCTCCATTGGCAATCGATCGCGAGCGCCGGCGAGGCCGGCATCGAGGCAGGGTTCGCGGTCGCCGGCCCGGAGGTGGGCGCAGCGGCGGAACCTTCCCATCGCACGTTGAGGTGGTCGATGTCCACCAGCCCCTGGCCTACCGTCACGTCCAGGTCGGCGTCGCGGAGGGCGAGGGTGTCGCGGTCGAGTTTCCCCTTGAAGGTCACGCTGGCGGCCTCGCCGTCGGGCTTGTGAAACTCGCCGATGCCGACCTGCGTTTGGGGCGGGGCGGTCAGGCTCAACTGGACCACCGTGTCGCCGGATTGCTCGATGCCGACCTGACCGCTCAGGTCGCCCTGAATCTTCGCCCGCGCCATCCATTCGCCCAGTGACGGCGCCGCCTGCCGAATCGAGTCCAGGTCGCGCAGTTCCCAGACGGACTGGTATTCCAGGCTGCCCAGAATGCGGCGGATGGTCCGGGCCGCATCGAGCGGCGCGTCGCGGAATTCCTCCAGCCGCCGGGCGACGTTGAGGACCTTGCCGCGACTGGAAAAATCGTTGCCCCCCAGCACCAGGTGTTCTTTCCGCACCACCAGGTTCCAATCGCTCGAATCCAGCTTGCCGTCGAAGTTCCAGCTCAGCGTTCGTCCGGCGGGCTTGAGCGTTCGCCCGCCCCGCGCCAGGCCCATGGCCGTGGCGTCGACGGCCGCGGTCAACCGCAAGGCTGACTCTTCGCGATGGATGCCCAGTTCCACTTTCATCGGGCCTTGGGAGAGCAGGTCGTTTCCGTCCAGGGCCGCCTGCCCGGTCAATATGGGCAGCAGTTGCGAGGGCTCGATCCGCCCGGCCAACTCGACCAGGCCGATGTTCTCGAGCGACCCGCTGGAATTGGCCAGCAGCGAGGCCTTTCCCGTGAGGTCCAGTCCGGGGAACACGACGTGCAGGGTATCGATATCGACGCGGTCGGTCAGCGGGTCCAGGCGGGCCCGCACGTCCAGCGCCACCTCGTCGATCACCGGCAGGGTCGGGCCTTCGAGCAGTTGGATGTCCAGGAGGTGCAGCTTGAGGCCGAGGTCCAGATGCTCGACGATTCCCTGGGAATTGAGCTTCAGACTCATCATGCCGCTGCACACGCCGCGGATGCTCTTGAGGTGCTTGCCGCCGGGCCCGCGCTGCGATTCCAAGAGCGGGTTGAGCAGGTGGGTCAGCGGGAACTGGTCCAGCTCGACCTTGTCGAAGGAAAAGTCCGCGTCCGCGGCCGTGAGTCCGGAGGAATGGGTCTGCACCCGAAGGCTGACCGGCGCGCCGCCCTTGGGCTGCTGGAGGGCGGCCGACAGGGTCAGCCGCGACAGTCGCTGAAGGCGCCCGCTGATGACCTGGAGGTCGGCCACCCCCAGCGTCAGGATTCGGTTGTCCTGGGGCAGCCGAAGCGTCAGGGCGGCCTGGTGAACGCTGATCCGCCGGGTGGTCACGTCGTTGGGCAGCCGCGACAGCACGGACAGGTTGCAATTGCCCTGGCCGTCGAATCGCACGGCCAACTCGGGCCGGCTGACTTCCATCCAATCGAGCTTCTTCTGGATGAGGTAGGTCAGCGGCGAAAAATCGGCCTGGATGTGCTCGACGCGGACCATGGGCTCGGGGCCGAACGGTTCGGGCGAAGAAATCTTCAGGCCGCTGATCTCCAGCCCGCCTTCCCACGTGCAGGCGATGCGGTCGATGGTCACCGGAACGCCCATCTGGCGGGACATTTCCCCCGCGAAGTAATTCCGCAGGGTCTCGACGGGCAGCCACCAGGGCAGCGTCGCGTAGGCGATCACCAGTACGACCCCCAGCACGCCCAGGATGCGAATCACGCGCTGCCGAAACCTCCGCCGCACCGGCTTGCCCGGCGGCGTGGAAAGTGCGGCGGTTTGTTCCGTCGGCAAGGCCATGGTCAACGCGTCCGAAAGGTCAGACACTCAACTCACAACATCGTAACGAGCCTGCAGGGGAAAATCCAAATCGAACGAAAGACGGGATTCCGGGTCGGATGCCATACCCAAGTCCGCGCGGGCATGTCTTCCACGGCCGAACGTGCCCGCGGGGAATTGGACTATCTCAAGAGAACCCTGAATCCCGCCTGCTCGAAGTGGTGATCCGCCGTGAGGGCTTCTTTGAAACCATGCTCTCGCATGACCACAAAGGAGATGCAGTCCGTTACGGACCAATCCTTGTCCATCCGAGTGGCATAGAGTTTGAGCCCGGCATCGAACAGGGGGCGCACCGACCAGATCACCGTTGTCTTGGGGTCGGTTTGTATCGAGTCAAGAAGGTCGAGGAAAAGGCCTCGGTCCTGGGTCCGGGCAAACCAGTTTCCGGTCTCAATCAATACGTGTTCGGTTGTGACGACCGCCCCGGTGTACTGGCGCACGAACTCCATCGCCTTGGCGTGAAACGCATCCTTGGGGCTTACAGCGGCCACATAAAAGGATGTGTCGGCGAAGACGGCGTTCATTTTCGCTTGGGCGCTCCGTAGAGGTAATGGTCAATGTTGACCGAAGCGTCCGGCGGCATGTCTTTGGCTTTGCCAATAACGTTCTTCAGCCGGTCGTACAAAGTTGGTTGGCACTTTGGGCTTCTGTCCGCGCGTCGCGCGGGCGATTTCACCACGCGCACGCTGACTCGCGATCCCTCAGGGGGCGCCTTCTCGCCTTCCAGCACCACCATCCCGTTTTTCACTTTGCCACGATATACCATGGACTTTCCTCTGCGATTTCGCCTTCCTCTGCATCATTATACCTTGCCGCGCTATCGGTGGAAATGGCGCGGTTTCTTCATTCCTACACGTTGAACCGGAAGTTGATGATGTCTCCGTCGCGGACGATGTAGGTCTTGCCTTCGAGCCGGGTCTTTCCGGCCGCCTTGACGCCCTTCATGTCCCCGGCCGCGAACAGGTCGTCGTAGGAAACGGTCTCCGCCCGGATGAATCCGCGGGCGATGTCGCTGTGGATTTCCGCCGCCGCCGTCACCGCGTCGGTGCCCGCCGGAATCGTCCAGGCGCGGCATTCGTCCTCGCCCGCCGTCAAAAAGCTCACCAGCCGCAGCGAACTGTAGCACGCGCGGATCAGCCGGTCGCGGGCGGACGCTTTGATGCCCAGCTCGGCCATGAACTCCTCGCGGTCCGCCGGCGGAAGCTGCGCGATCTCCTCCTCGATCTTTGCCGACAGGGCCACGCACGCCAGCGGGCCGAATGTTTCCGCCCCGCTCGTCTGCTCAAGCTGGCCCTCGTCCACGTTGAGCACCACCAGCGAGGGCTTCTGCGAAAGGAACCCGAATCCGCGAACGAGCTTCTCCTCGGTGGGGTCGGTGATCGTTTCCGACAGGGGCTTTTCGCTCTCCAGTGCGTTCTTGAGCCGCGTCATCAGGTCCAGCTCGCGGGCCTGCTCGTCGCGCTTGGGGGAGGGTTTTTTCAGGGCGGTTTCGAGCTTCTCCATTCGAGCGCTGACCTGGTCGAGGTCGGCGAAGAGCATCTCGGCCAGCAGTTCCTGCAGGTCCGACTGCGGTTCGACGCGGTCGCGATACGCCGCCACGGTGGGGCTGTTGAAGTTCCGCAGCACGAACACGAGCATGTCGGCCTGCCGCATGGCCGCCCAATGCTCCTTGGCTCGTTTGCGCCCGGCTTCGTCGCTGAGGTCCATGCCCGGCAGGTCCAGGAACTCCAGTTCCGCCGGCGTGGTTTTCTCGGGTTTGTACAGTTGCGACAGCCAGGTCAGCCGCTCGTCGGGCACCTTCACAACGGCCAAATGAGGCTGGTCCGCGCGCGAAAGGTCCACATGCGACCCGCCCGACTCGGCGATGGCCGCGAACAAAACGCTCTTGCCCGACTGCGGCGGGCCTACCAGTGTCACTCTCATCGATTCACCTCTCGCGGAAAGACTCACCGCAGAGACCGCGGAGATCGCAGAGAAAAGGTTGTTCAGTCTCCTTTCCCAGCAACTTCCGCCGGCCAGGCGGTTGATCTTATGTTTTGTTTTTCGACCACGGCATCGCACCAGGCGAAAACCGTGCCCTTTCCACATGCTACGACATCTGACGCCCAATTACACGCGCGGATTGAGGCCCGACTGCGATTCGGGCGTGTTTCGGATTCCGGGAATGGTGGTTGGCCTCAAAAGTGTCATAGGGTGCCCCACTGCGCCGACCAGCAAGCTGGATCTTACGTCGGCTTGCCGGTCGGCGACGCGCGACATTTCAAAAGGAAAGAACTTGGTCCTTCAGACACTTATCCGGGATAGACGCGATAGTGGGAAGTTCGGGCGCGTCATTTCCCGGAAACCGAAATGCACCCACGGCACCCCAGCGAATTGACATGCGGAGGACATCGGCGTAACCTTTGCGTCATGCCCAGAAAGACCGAACCGACAGCCCACCTTTTTTTTGGGGCCGATCAGCCTCAGTACGGCGACAATCGCCGAAGGCAACCGCTGGTTTTGCCGCGGTTCCTTACCAAAGCGGCCGAGCAGTTTGCCTTGCTGGACGAGGACCAGAAAAAGGCGCATCAGATCATCATCCAATGGGCGGACCAGGAAAGCAGCGGCAAGCTGAAGAAGATGAACGAATCGCACCTTCAGGGCGTGTTCATTTCCGAGATCTTCGGCAACGTCCTGGGTTACTCGCCTTTTGGAAAGAACCCGGATTCCTGGGAGATTCAAGAGCACTACTCGCTGCCCCGCGGCCAGAACGCCGACGCCGCCATTGGTTTTTTCGGGAAGGAAAACGGCCAGCCGCCCGTGGCAATTATCGAGTTGAAGGGGCCGACCGCGAATCTCGACCGCAGGTCCGGCGGGCGCTCTCCCGTCCTGCAGTGCTGGGACTACCTGAACGACTTGCCCGGCTGCCCGTGGGGCATCGTCTGCAACTACGTCAGTTTCCGGCTATACCACCGAAATTACACGACACAGAACTACGAGCTTTTCACGCTCCAGGAATTGCGGAACAAGGATCGCTTCGCGGAGTTCCTGGTGCTGTTCGCGCGCGACGGGCTGCTTCGGCCGGTCCTCGGGGCCGAGCCTCGGGCCTTGCGCCTGCTGGCGGCCAGCAGCGACCGGCAGAAGGAAGTCGGCAAACAGCTCTATAAGCAATATCACGAACAGCGGGGGGAACTGGTAGCGCACCTCCGCAAGCCCCCGTTCAATAAGTCACTGGACGCGGCCATCTCCATCGCGCAAACGCTGCTGGACCGCGTCATCTTCATCGCGTTCTGCCAGCACAGAGACCTGCTTCCCTGGAAAACGCTACAGAGCGCTTGGACGGTCACGGGCTTCCGGACCGTCACCAACCCCAAGTGGCGGAATTTCCTGGACCTCTTCAAGAGCATGGACCAGGGCAACGACAACGCCGAAATCCCGCGCTTCAACGGCGGGCTGTTCGCGCACAATCCGGAAGTGGACGACCTGGAACTGGAGGACCGCTGGACCGGTTTCTTCAAGAACATCGGCGAGTATGATTTCGGCGCCGAGGTGAGTGTCGATGTCCTGGGGCATATCTTCGAGCAGTCCATCACCGACCTGGAAGTCATGCGCCGGAACCCCGAATCCCTGGAGCCGCCGGAGGAAAACGTGCTGGGCCAGCGGAAGCGGGAGGGCGTCTATTACACGCCGCCCCGCATCACGGAATACATTGTCCAGAACACGCTGGGGCCTTGCATCGCCGATCGGTTCGCCCAGATCGCACAGCGCCACCAGGTGGACCCCCAGGCCGGACCCACCGACGCCAATCTGCCCGCCTGGATCGAATCCCGCAACGAAATGCTGGACTCCCTGCGAAAGTTGCGGGTCTGCGACATGGCCTGCGGAAGCGGGGCCTTCCTGGTCCGGGCGTTCAACTACCTGGAGGACGTTTACGCCGACCTGATCGCGTCTCTGGGCGAACACGTGAAACTGGACGAGGCCGGCCTGCTCGACGAGGCCAGGCGAGCAATCCTTACCGAGAATCTTTTCGGCGTCGATTTGTCTTCTGAGGCGGTGGAAATCGCCCGGCTGTCGCTTTGGATTCGCTCGGCCCGGAAGGGCAAAACCCTGGTGGACCTTGCCGGAAACATCCAGTGCGGCAACAGCATCGTCGATGACCCCGATGCCGACCCCAAGGCCCTGGACTGGCGGGCGAAATTCCCCCGCGTGTTCGACGAAGGCGGGTTCGATTGCATCATCGGCAATCCGCCGTACGTGAAGCTCCAGAACTTCCGCAAGACCAGCCCCAAGGTGGCCGCGTACCTCGTGCAGCGATACCGGTCGGCCAAGACCGGTAGTTTCGACCTATACCTGCCGTTCATCGAGCGCGGGCTGGAACTGCTCAATCCCACCGGGCGGCTGGGGTTCATCGCGCCAAACGTCTGGTTGTTCAACATATACGGCCAGGGGCTGCGCGACCTGGTGCTCGAAAAGCGCGCGATGGAAAAGTTCGTCGATTTCAAGAGCTTCCAGGTCTTCGAGGACGCCACGACCTACACCGCCCTGCAATTTTTCTCCCACCGGCCCCAGAAGGCTGTCGAAACCATCGACGCCTCCGCGGGCGATCCCAATGCCAATCCGTCGTTCCCCGTTTCCTATGACGGGCTGTCCAACGGCGCATGGGCGCTGTTGCCCGGCAAAGCGCAGGGCATTTTGGATAGGCTTCGCAAAAACGCCGTGACGTTGGAGGAAGCCTCCTCCGGGATCATCGTCGGGGTGCAAACCAGCGCGGACTCGGTTTACCACCTGACAAAGTTGGGGCCGGGAAAGTATTACTCCGATGCCCTGAAAGAAATCGTCGAATTGGACGACGACCTGCTCAAACCGCTGGTCTCCGGCAAGGAGGCGGTGCCGTTCGCTTGTCCCTCAACCGATACGTTCATCATCTTCCCCTATGAAGGCGCCACGGAGAATTTCCGCCTCTTGAATGCCAAGGAAATGTCGAAGTATCGGCGGACGTGGGCCTATCTGCGGAAAAACGGAAAAACGCTCCGGGCCAGGGAGAGAGGCTTGTTCGACGACGATGAATGGTATCGATACGGGCGAAGCCAGAGCATAGGCAAACAGACCTTTGCAAAGCTGCTTGTGCCGAGATTGCAGTTGAACTTGTTCGCGTCGGCGGATGCGCGAGGCGAGTTGTTCATGGACAACGTCGACGTGGGAGGGGTTATCCCCGGCGAGGGCTGGGACATTTACTACTTGCTGGGCATTCTGAACTCCAATGCCTGCAATTTTGCCTGGCGCATGACTTCCAAGCCGTTCCGGGGCGGCTACCGCTCGGCCAACAAGCAGTTCATCGCGCCGCTGCCGATTCCGAACGTGAAGGGGAAGAAGCAGGAGCCCGTCGCCCAGATTGCCCGCAAGCTGGCGGATCTTCATGGCGAGCGGTTGGCGGCCTTGGGCAAGGTCCACCGGCGGATCGCGGTGGACCTGGCGCCCGCGGCGCTGGTGCAGGCATCGCCGTTGCCGCCTGCTCTGCCCCGCAAGCTGGAATCCTTCGCGGAATTGTCCATCGCGGAGGCGCTTCAGGAGGCCGAGAAATTCGCCAAGCGGAAGTTCACGCCCGCCCAGCGCGAACAATGGGACGCTTATCTCACGGCGGAAACCGACGCCATCGCCAAGGTCCACCGGTCCATCGCGGACCTGACCGCCGAACTGAACCAGAAGGTGTACGACCTGTATAAACTCGGCGAGGAAGACATCAAGGTAATCCAAGCCGCCTGCGCAGACCGTTGAGACGGCCGGAGGCTCGATGGATTTGCGGCAAACCCCAAGGGGACCCTTGTTGTTACCCACATTCTTCTGGGTCATCCGATTAAAGCCTGGTTCTTCTAACTGCAGGCTTAGCACACCGGCCCCGAAGAAAGTGATGGAAAAGGTCTGCGTTCTTTGCGTCGGCTGTTTGCTCGCCCCGACGGGGCGGCAAGACAGTAACCGGGGGTGAAGGCCGTCCCGTTCGTAGTGACGCCGTAAGGCGTTTCCGGGAACGCCCTTACGGGCGCACTACAAACGC
>CAZYDC010000138.1:0-10908 GCA_964646065.1 uncultured Planctomycetaceae bacterium
GACGTTCCACCGTCAATTCAACAGTGCTTGGGCAGGGCGTGAACGGTTACGAAAAACTTTCATGACGACAATCTATTGGCCAACAACAAGAAACACCTAAAACATGAAAATGGCGTTTTAGTCGCCCAGGTCGCAGAGAAACTGAGAAAGGCAAAGAGTTTTGCAAGAAGCAGATGAAACTCCTCATCCTGCTGATTCATTCAGTCTTTGCTTTTCTCAGTACACCGCCCAAGAAGAAAGGGGGTGGAAAAGATATCCTCTCTATGGTGTTGCTTTTTCTTCGCCCCGCAGGGGCGGTGTATTCAGTTTCTCTGCGACCTCAGCGGCTAACCTGCCTGCATTTTCAGAGCGTCATCGCGGGGCCGGCCGTAATGTCCAACGCAGGCTGTGATTCGGCCCCCCCCGCTGCCGAATGAGGGTTCCCAAGACGCGAACGTTTCCCGTTTTCTCCTGCCGTTTACCTCTGAACTCTCCGTGTTCTCAGTGGCAGGTTGTTGTCGTTTCACCGCGTGCCAGAGAATTTACGCACGCCGCTGCCGACTTGGCCCAGACGGAAGGCGCTTGCGGAAACCCGGAAACTGTAGACAATCGGAGAATCGCGGCCCGCGACGGCCGCAAGCCAGGTTGTTGTGAAAATTCCGGCCACGGCCGGAAAGAAAGCGTGCCCATGACCATGATCGCAAAAATCCTTCCCGCGGCGATATTGGTTTCCCTGCTGACTCTCGCCTGCCCCCTGCAAGCCAAGGATTACTTCGTCGAGCAGAAGAACGCCGTCGCCGACGACAAGAACCCCGGCACGGAGGCCAAGCCCTTCAAGACCATCCAGCAGGCCGTGGACGCGGCCAAGCCTGGCGACGCGGTCTACGTCAAAGCCGGAGTGTACCCGGACTCGGTGAATATCCGCACCAGCGGCACGCCGAATCATCCCATCACGTTGACGGCGTGGAAGGATGACCGGGTCGTTGTCGGCGCCGAGCCGGTGGACCTTCCGCCGGCGGAGCAATGGAAGGCCGTCGACGGCCACAAGAGTTACCAGGTTCAGTTGCCGCCCGACACGCCCAAGGATGTGATCGTCGTCCTGGACGGCAAGGCCATCGTGACCGAGGCCAAGGACGCCCCGCCCAACGACGACGACCTGAACTGGGCGACCTACCGCGCCAGCGACCGCACGCTGATGGTCAACACCGGCGAGGGCAACCCCGCCGCCATGCACAAAATCCAGCGCGGCCGCAATATCGAGCCGTTCACCGTCGGTGTCGATGCCTCCTTCTGGCAGATCAAAAAAATGGAGTTCGCATGGAGCACCACCAGCTTCGTGCTCTACGGCACCGGCATTCTGGTCGAGGATTGCTACTTCCACGACAGTTGGCGAATTGGTTTTTTCCTTCACGCTCGGCTATGCACGATCCGCCGGTGCAACTTTTTTCACAGCAGCCTGGGCGCCAGCGGCGCGGGGCCCTCGCACCTGATCGAGGACTGCCTGTTCGTGCAGGGCGGAATGGAGGCGGTGGACGACATCAACGCCCGCGCCAGCCGCAACCTCACCGACGGCGGCGGCGGGCCCATCGGCTTCAAGGGCCTCTCCACCGGCATGATTATCCGATACAACATCATCGCCGACAGTCGCGGCGGGCTCTGGCATGACGGGACCTCCAGCGGCGTGCGGATCATCGGCAACGCGTTCTGGAATTGCAGCGGCATCTACAACGAGTACGGCGTGAACGACACGCTGGCGATCGGCAACTACTTCTATCGCGCGTGCATGTCCAGCAGCTGGTCCACGCGAATGACCGTGGTGGACAACTTCTTCGACAACGTCTTCAACGGCGGAGTCCGCTGGCACAACCGCGACGTCTGGCCGCTGCGCTACGGGTACATGACCGTTCGCGGAAACGCCTTCACGGGCCTTCACCAGGGCTACCTGGGCGGGTCGGACCGAGGCGAGGACAGCCTGTATCCCGAAGGATGGGCCAGGGCGTTTGTGGACTACAACCGGGCGCGCGTCCTGCCCAACGATTGGATCTGCTTCGTCGGAAAGACCGGCATTCTCAAGTCGCTGGAGGAGCTTCAGAATAAGTATGGGTTCGATCTGCACGGCGAGGTGAAGTTCTGCGAACCCAAGGATAACGATCTGACGCCCGAATCGATGGGCGGCTCGACCGTGACGTTCCGCCTGCCTTGGGGGCCCCGCGCCCACCTGGCCCGCCCGATGCTGGCGGATGCGAAGATCGACGGCAAGTGGCCGGCCGTGCCCGAATACTCCAGCGGGCGCATGCCCGCGTTCTTCTGGCGAGTCGTGGACGGCGACTACAATCCCGAAACGCTGGCCGGCGGATTTCCCGAGTGCGACTTCGAGCAGAAATGGACGCCAAACTGCTCGGCCGGATATGCCCAGGGCGAGAACCACGGCGTCTCCTTTTACGTCGGGGCCGAGGACAAGTACCCCGACCCCAAGATGCACATCGACGGGGACGCCAACCGCTCCGAGATGAGCAGCGGCAACCGCTGGCTGGTCATGCGTGGCGTGACGTCCAAGGAAATCCCCGCATGCGGCGTGGGCTGGTGGACGCCTTACCTCGCCACCGCCCCGGGCGCCAAGATCAACGTCTCCTTCAATATCCGCACCAAGGACATGGCCCCCACCGAAAACGGCACCGCCGCCGTGTACATGCAGTTCATCAACGCGCGAGGCCAGCAGCGGACGCGAAGCTGGATCATCGGCCTGGACGAGGCCGGCAAGACGCAGCGCCCCGAACTGACCAAAGGCTCAACCGATTGGACGGAAGTAAAGCAGACGATCACCGCCCCCGACACGGCCGTCCGCATGGCGCTGTTCCTGGGCATCCGTCCCAGCACGGGCGAGCTGAATTTTGACGACATCAACATCAAGACCGACGACGGCCCCAAGCCGCAGGGCGATATCGAGATCGTCGAGGCCCTGCCGCCGCAGATCGCCAAGGAGCGTATGCGGGATATCATCTACCTGGATCTTTCCAAGGCCGCAAATCGCTCGCTGGTCAGCCCCGCCGCCGGCGACGGCAAAGGCTGGACCGACCAGGGCCCGGACCTGGACATGCGCAAGTTCCCCACCGGCGACAAGAACTTCGGCACCGTCCCCTTCCGCCTGCTCAGCGGCGACAAGGCGGTCCTCGTCCTGAAGGGCAACGGCAAAGCCGGCGCGGACCTGTCGCGGGAGGTCACGATCCCCGTCGGCGGAAAGAAAATCGAAGGCTTGTACGTTCTGTACGCCAGCGCGTTCCTGACCCGGGAAAACAAGGCCCTGTTCAAGGCGACGGTGAAGTACAAGGATGGAACCACGACGCAGCGGGATATTCACCCGGGCATCCTCGCCGACTGGCTGGCCGAACCGGTTCGGTATTTCAAAGACGACTACACCACCACCGCCGCCTACACCGTGCCCGTGGGAAAGGCCGACAAAGGCACCGTCTATCGCACCGAATGGATTCTCGACCGGGCCAAACACGACGTGCCCGTCGAGTCCATCATGATCGAGGGAACCGACAAGGGCGTCCCGCTGATCCTCGGCCTGACCGGCGTGACGCAGTGGTGAGAATAAAATTGCGGAATGCGGAATGCAGATTGCGGAACGGCGAGGTTCACACAGGAATCCGTATTCCGCGATCCCCATTCCGCAATGACACGATGCGACATTCCCACGCCAGTCCAGGCCCCTGGGCCAAAACTGGTCCTTCCAAAAACTGCTTGACGATCCACGACGGAAAGAATACGATAGCTTCGCTCTCAGGATTTCCCGCGACGCAGGCGGGACTTAGGCACGCGGTATTGAACATCGCCTACAAAGACGCCCCCATCGTCTAGTGGCCTAGGATATCAGGTTCTCATCCTGGAGACAGGGGTTCGACTCCCCTTGGGGGTAGTCTTGAAGCGAATCAGCGTTTTGGCGCTGGTTCGCTTCTTTTTGCGCTGATCCGCATAAGGCCGTTTCCGGCAAGTCGTTAGACTGTTGATTTTCGTCCAGGTCCGCCCCCTCGCGCAATAGAGCGCGACCCTGCGCGGCGGTGTGCTGTTGCGCTTTCTGTTGCGCTTTCTGTTGCGCTTTTTGTTGCGCCTTTCCCACCGCCTGCTGGTAATCCTCCTCGTTCACCTGGAGGTAATGCTTGGCCGCGATGGTGGTGCTGTTGCCCAGCCACTTGCAGACAACGTGAATCGGAAACCGCTTGGCCAGTTCCGTCTCGCGGGTGCTGCGGAGGTTCTGGAACAGCTTGGGCCAGGGCGGTAGGCCAGCCCGCGTGATAATTTTCTTAAGCCGAGTCCGCAAGTTTTGATTTGTGTCCCGGTACCGCGTTATGAGGCGTTCGGCGCCCTCTGGGGCCTCGTGGAAGGCTTGTTCCAGATACGGGTAGAGTTCGGGAAAGATCGGGACTATACGAATGCCCGCACCATCGTGATGCTCGGTCTTGCTGGCGTGGCCCACGAAACGCGATCTCTCCCAATCGATGTCGGCCCAGGTCAGCCGCAGCACCTCCGTAGGGCATCGCAGGCCACCGTACCGGCACAGAGCAAAGATCAATCGCCATTCAGTGTCCGGGCAGGCCGCGAGCACAGCCTGCGCCTCCGCTTCCGTGATGAAGTAGAATCGCTCCGTGTTGGCGAACGTACCACACTTCATGCCCGCGAATGGATTCTCGGCAATCAGCCGCCGCCTGATAGCGGCCTGGAAAAACTGTTTCACCCGCTTACACCGCCGGCGGATCGTGGCTTCGCCCAAGCCGTGGATTTTCAAACGAACGCGGAATTGATCTGCATCGGCCGGCGTAATATCGGCAAGGTTCCTGTCGCCGAAGAAACCCGCCACGCTCTTGTAGGTTTGCTCAAAATTGCGGCGCGTGTTGGGCTTCACGTCAGCGCGGCCATCGATGTAGGACCGCACCCAGGCGGCCACGGTCGGGACTTCCAGTTTCACCCTCGGCGCCAGCAGCCCGTTCTTTTCGAGCTTCACGCGGAGGCTGCCCGATAGTCCGGCCACCCACCCCGCCGTAGCTGGCCTGACCGACATGCCTGACCGTTTTGCAATGGCCAGGTCCTCGACGAACACGCTTACGGTTTCGGCCTGTTTCTGGCTCATTCGGCCAAGGCGAATGTACTTTCGCTCGTCGTCGCCGATGACAACCGCAATCAGCCGCGTTCCGTTATTCAATCGTGCAATACTCGCCATTCTTCACCGTCCTTTGCCCGCCCTCTTGGCGGGCCTCAATTCCAAGCCCAAAACCTTCGCCAGTTTCGCGGCCGTATCCATTGTAATTGTGCGTTTCTGATTCATAAAGAAACACAAGACCGTCTGGGATACACCGGACAGCATCGACAAGCGATACCGGGTCATGGTTGATTGAAGAATCGCTTCCCGCAACTGTTCCTGAATGTCTTGGGGCGTTTCCATTGTTCTTCATATAGCAACCATTCCGATGCTGTTCAAGACAAAAGCACTCAGATTTTCAGTTTTTTTTCGCTGTTCTACGTTCGGGTCCGAAATTCACTCGATATTCATTGGCCCTGCCGGTCTTGCCAGAAGTCCAGGAGATCACCCCGGCGTCGCCCAGCACTGTCTTGTACCGGTCAATGGTGCTGATCGTGACACCGAGCAATTCCGCCAGTATCTCACGTGGCGGGAATATCAGGCCGTCATGCCCTTGAAAGCTCCTGAGCGCACAGGCCAAGGCAAACGGGCCAAGGCCGACCCGTGCGATAAGGCCGCGCCGAACAGGAGCGTTGGGAATCTTGCTGAATCCCGGAGGCCATTTCCCCGGTGGTGGCCAGCGGATGGGCGCCTGGGCAATCACTCCTGCTAACTGATCGTGAGTCAGATGACCTTCCACCAGCCATTGGCGCAGATCCTTGTACGGTTCAACGGAAAAAATCACGCGGCATGGCACACCGGCGTCAACTACGGCAACAGCCAGTTTTTCAGCCCCGTCCCGTCCGCTTGAGTCGCTATCTCCGATGATGCAGGGACAGGCTATCGGGCTGGACTCAAGAAACTTCACAACTTCCTCGATCCGGTGGCCGGTGCCAGGAATCCCGATGGCGTTGAACCCCAATGTCAACGCGGCAGCGGTATCGCTTTCGCCCTCGTCAATGGTGTCGAGATTGCCTGCGTTGACGCTATCGGGAATAAACAGGCCCAGTGAATCATCTGTGCGGGCCAGTTTCCCACCTTTAACCGGTCGTAGCCTGAAACCGACAATATGGCCTTCAGCGTCCCTCATGGGAAACGTGTAGGCGTATTTGTAGAAGCCAATGCCCATCAGCTTCAACATTTGGACAGAAACACCAAGCGTGCCGGCGTATTTTTTCAGAGACGCGGCGCGAAGGTTTTTTCTGAATTCGTCGAGGGACGCAAGATTGCGCTCCCAAGAAGACTTCTGATCTTCTACGTTGGGGAGTGAGTCGGCTTGGCCTGCGCTGACCGTTTGCTCTTCCCTTGAGTCTTCCTTGCCTGACAGGTTCTCTACTTTACCATCAACAACAACATCACCATTCTCAGCCTGTCCTCTTACCTGAGATTCTTTCCCCAACGTAAGGCTGTTGTCTTCCAAGTCTTCAAGGGAGCGCACCCGTGCGCTGTTAGACAACGCACCCGTGCGCTCCTCACCTTGTGCGCTGCCGCCCTGCATAAATCTCCTTCCACGAAAGTCCAAGCGATTTAAGGATTTCGGTCGTCTTCTCCTTGCCGCAAGCCTGACAAAACAGTACAGGAAGGCCGTTGTTGCCGCGAGCGATGAACAAACTGCGCTTGTGTCCCTTGGGAGGGTTCTCATGCAAGGGACAAAAGGCTTTCCATTTGCTGGCGCCAATCGACTTAAGCCCGAAGTCCTTGAGACGACTTAGGATGACTTGCGTGGGGTCAACATTGTTCCATTCGCCTGTCATGCCTGCTCCTTTCCCTTTGTCTGCGTCTCCAGCCAGGTCTTGAGCGTATCCACCGGGTACAGAATCGCAGTCCCGAGACGGAAGTGCGGGATTTTATTGTCGCGGGTCAACTCCCAGAGTTTTCGTGCCCCGATACCCAACGCCTTCGAGGCATCGCGGGGCCGCAGGGCCAGGATTGGAAGGTCGCCCGCAGCATTCACCAGCAGCAACGGGGGGGAAACGCCAGACGAATTGCTCTTATTCATTGTTCGGCCTCCGCGCCGTCGCGGTCAACGGGTAGTAATCAGGGTTGAGCAGTTTGTGGTAGCTCAGCAAAATATCGTCGTCAGCCGACCCCGCGTCGAAGACGTTCCACTCAATACCGTCGGCCCGGTCTTCCTGTAGCACAGAACGCAAAAAATGGTCGGCGTCTTCGACCCGGACGCCGCGTTTCGTTCCATCCAAGATTCCCGCCCCATCTATCTCAGCACCAGCGTCTCTGTAAATATGGACCCATTCCGACGTTTCCGCGCGTCTGCCGATGATATAGGTGCGGTACTCATTGTGGCTAAAGATTGTGCCTATCGCCATCTGCCCAGGTTCGGGCAGCCATTTCGGCAAGGCGGGTTTCTCCGACGGCTCGGCAACGGGCTTGGCCAAGAGCGCCGTCACGCGACGGATGGGCAAATCCGCAACACGTTGCGTTTTTGAAGTGATATCGTCCCATCGTGCCGCTATTCGCATATAGACCTGGGCAGTCCTCTGTGAGCCGCGGAAATTTACCCGCAGCCAGCTCTCCCAGTCGCCATGCTCCACGCGGTCTTTCGCCGCAAGAAGAAGAACGCCCGCATTCCGTGCGTGGTCCAGCGCCGATCTTGCCGAATCCTCGGCCGCGTGGTGTTCCATGTTGGCTCTGTCCGCCAGTGTGGGTAAGGAAATAGCCAGTAAGTCGGGTTGACTGGCAGACACCGGCAGCGGGGCTGGAGTGGTATTGGTTTCGCTAGTCACGGGCCGCCCCATTTCTCGCGTCCATCGCGTTTAAGTCGTGGCGAATCATTGCCACAGCCTGGCGGTCATATAGCCGAAGCCGGCCAGCCCGCGCCGACGGGGCTATGAAGGACCGGGTTCGGAGGATGTACAGGACGCGATGCAGGGGTTCGCCCAACTCACGAGCGATTACACCAGGGGTACGAAGCTTTGGTATCTGTTCCGTTGTCACTATTCACCTTCCTTGCCTGGGCGGTATTGCCCTTCAGCAATGGAAGGCGGACGTTCGTGCGAACGCGCGTAAGTGCTGTAATGACAATGGGCGGAATGGTGCGAACGTTCGCGAACGTTCGCGAACGTTCGCGGGGAAGTCTGGCAACCATCGATTTTACGGCTTACGACCGATGATGCGATTACCCCCACTGGCCTCGTCTTCGATGAACCGTTCCTGCTCTTGCTCCAAGTAGTGCTTCGCTATTTCTCGGCGGCCTTCGTCGTTCAACCCGTTCAGATCCGCCCGTTGTTCCGCAGTCTTAGCTTCCTGAATCAGAATGGCCATAACCCGATTAACTTCATCGTCAGGCACATGGTCGGCGGGATTGTCTTCGGATTTGCTCACGGTGTTGTCGGTCACTACTTCATTCAGGCTTTGGGCGTTGGGTAGAGGCGTGCCACCCCGCGCCATCCAGCCCTTCAATCTGTCCGAACTGTTGATAGCCTTATTGATGGTCGATTCTGAGCATCCCAGCCGCTTCGCAAAATCGCGCTGTGAAGTGTACGCTTCACCAGCTCCATATAGGCGAATAAGCTTGGCCTGCACATCGCGCCAGTCGGCTTCGTTCTTGGCTTCCTCAGACGGTACTGCCCCAACCTGCTCGCCCTGGATTCCACGTGCAGCCAGGTCTTGTTCGGCATTGTGTACCGGCCCAGCCGGCGTGCCTGCTGAAGGCTCTTGACCAGCGGGGGCTTCCTGGGCGACCCATAGGTCGACTTGTTGCTCTGAGGACATCTTCAGGAAAAGGCCGACAGCCTCGCCGAAATCAAGATTGAGGAGAATGCGTGTGGTATTGTCACCATCGGGCCTATCGCCGAGTCCCAATTCCTTGCGTATTCGAGGTTCACATTCCTGAACTCGGTTGTAATGTTGCCAAAGCAAGAGCGCGCGTCTGTCGTAATGCGCCAGAGGCATCACGCCCAAGCGTTGTTTATCCTTCGATGGGGACTCTATTCAAGAGAGAAAGGAATGGCATGAACGCCGAGCCAACCATCATCTGCCCAAAGTGCCAGGCGGAGATCAAACTCACCGAGTCTTTGGCGGCTCCCATCATCCAATCCACCCGCGAGGCATACGAGAAGCAACTCGCGCAGAAGAACGGCGAAATCGCCGACCGCGAGCAGGCGATCAAGAAACGTGAGGAGGCGTTGGCTCGCGAGAAGGATGCGCAAGACTTCCCGGACGCCGACGTTCATCGCCGCGTCCGCCGCCATGCCGTCGGCCATCAGGTAGTAGCGGCGGTTGTCCTCGGTATAGTGTGCCGAGTCGTAGCGAGCATGGATCATCTGCGGGCCGTTGATCCGAGCCATCGACAGCGGGGAATCCGTCGCGACCACCCGCATGGCCGCGCTGACCTGGTCATCCTCGAACTGCTCCTGGGCCGAGATAGGCCGATTCCGTGTCAGGACACGAACGGATGGCGAGTGGGCTTTGCCTGGCTCAGCCATGCTCTTGAGGGCACTCACGATGTTGTCCGTTGCCGCCGCCATTAAACCTCTCGATACCCGCGCGGGAAGCCGTGCGGGTACACCGTGCCGGGCTGGATCATCCGCGCGATTCTCATGCCGCCGAACGGCAAACGCACCGCCGCGTTAGCGGCGGCGTACTGGTCGGACACGATCTGGTCGGGGATGCTGTGCTGTTCCGCCATCACGTTGTCGCTGGCCGCCCTCCGGGGCGCCAGGGCGTTGTTCGCAATCTGGCCTGAGTTGTCCATAGCCATGCTCCTGACCCAAAAGAAAAGCCCCACCTCCACACCTACGTAGGTGAAGGTGGGGCTTAGCTTCGTCTCCGAAGGCTCACCCCCGGCCGGGGGCGCTCCTCTGGGCTGTATTCAGTTATTCGGTCTACATCTAACCACCATCATAAAGGGTGCGTCAAGGGCTATAGCCTCCCGGCGTGGCGGTAATGCCACTTTTTTCAGGCCGGTTTTTCGCGGGTCCAGATGATTTTTCCGCAGTTTCGGCACTGCCGCTCTCGCATCAGCGAATCCGGCGCGAGGCGCGTATGGACGACATTGAAATGCCGACACCCGCAATCCCGGCATTTCAGGCCGCGCTCGTCACGGTCGCCGACACCCTCTGTCATGCTGATCGGTTTTTTCTCGTCGCTCATTATTGGCGCCTCATGCTGATAGGTTTTCTCTTAACGCCCGGCGATAGCGGGTTCATGCCCGGAAGACACGCGCCGAGCATCGACGCGGCCGCGGCGCACCCCACCAGGCAATCGAACCAGTGATTGTCCACCACGTTGACGCGGCCCTTCCAGACGTCCACGACGCGGTTGCGGCCCTGTGTGCGGATGCGATACTCGCTGGTCAGGTGCTCCGAAAGAAGCTGGTGGTCCTGGCCCGTCGCCCCGTAGAGGCTGAGGCTGCCGCCGTCGCCCAGGCCCGTGGCCAGGCGGTCGGCCACGAAGGTCTTCCAGAAGTTCGTGTCGATGCTCACGGTGGCAAGCTCGCGCGTGCCCTTGGTGGACGGTATCCGCCAGTGGTGGCCATACTGTTCGCCAGATTTGCGAATGTATTGCGAGAAAGGCTTCCCGTCCGGGCCGATGCCGATTCCTTTGGAGGGCATGATCGTGGACATCCGACCGCTGCGCCGGATGACGGAGTAGACCATCTCCGGCACGTATCCGCTGTCCACCAGGCCGCGCCCGATCTGCATGACTGTCCCGTCGTCCTTGCTCCACTCGCGGGCCAGGAGCGTCTCGGCGAGGCTTTTGAGGCCCGCCTGAATTGCCGCCTCACGCCCCATGCC
>CAZYDC010000139.1:0-10906 GCA_964646065.1 uncultured Planctomycetaceae bacterium
AGTCATTGCATCAAAAGGTGTTCCGGCTTATCTTCATGCCATTCGGGACAGTCCCTTTAGTTCGAATGTTCGTCGGTTCGCTGTTTCTTTGCTTTGGACAAGGTAGAATACCCCCGAATGTTCGGCGCCGGCCCGTGATGCCGGACGAATCTGAAATTACAACTCGCGAGAACTGAATATGAACTACTCTCCTCCCGGCTATTTTTTGTGGGACACCTGGTACATGCCTGTGGGCGATCTGGTGCATTGCTATCACCTGACGCTTCGCCGGCCTGGCGTGGACGCCAAGACGCATGACGAGCGATGGATCAGCCACTGCGTCAGCCGCGATCTAATCAACTGGGAAAACCGCGGGCAGATCCTTGGTCCCGACGCCGACAACCCCGACGACAACGCCCACCTGTTCACCGGGTGCGCCGTCTGGCACAACGGGCGCGGGTACCTTTACTACTGCATGCGCGCGGCGGCCGTGGACAAGCAGGCCATGGCCCTGGCCACCAGTTCCGACGGCGACCACTGGGTGAAGCATTCCCACAACCCGGTCATCTCGCCCGATCCGCGATGGTACGCCACGCTGGGCAAGCCCTTCCATTTCCAGGAATGCCGTGACCTGACGATCATCGCCGACCCGCGCGGCGGGTTCCTGGGCTACTACGTCGCCCGGCTCAAGGAAGGCCGCGAACTGGTGGACACGCACTGCATCGCCTGCGTGCATTCGGACGACCTGATTCACTGGGAGCATTTGCCGCCGGCCTTTGCGCCGCGGAAGTACAACATCGCCGAAGTGCCCGAGGTGTTCGAGTTGAACGGGCGATACTACATGACGCTGCTGACCGGGCACAGCTACGGCAATCGCGGCCTGTTCAGCGACCCCAACGTCACGACGGGCACGATCTACGCCGTCGCCGACCAACTGCCCGGGCCGTTCCACGAACTGGCGAACAACGTGCTCCTGGGCAGCTCGAACTACGGCCCGCTCAGCGCCCGCTCGGTGTTTTTCGAGGGCCGGCGATACCTGATGTACTCCGACCACGAATATTTCCATCCCAGGGACGACGGCGGAAGCACCGTGATCGGCACGCTCAGCACACCCAAAGGTCTGCGGACCAGCGGCGACGAACTCCAGGCCGTCTATTGCGACCGCATCGAGTCGCGCGTGGCGGCCGAACTGGTCGGGCCGACCCACCCTGTGCGGTGGCGGCCGGGACCGTGGCGCCCCGGCTGGCCGCCCCTGAGCCAATTGTGGCAGGACAACCCCGACGGCAGCGTCACCGGCGACACCGTCTCGGGACTGGACGCACGACTCGCCCAGGGCGAGTTGGAGCACGGCATCCTGGAAGTCAGCGTCACTATCGAGCGCGGCGTGGCCGCGGGCTTGGTGTTCCGCCAGAACGAACACGGCGCGGGCCCGACCATTGTGCTGGACGCCCAGCGCGGCCTGATCGAATACGAGGACGATACCGGCTTCCATGCCTTCCGCGAACGCCGCCAAGCGCCGGTGGCCGTGGGCAAACCGATGCGCCTGCGGGTGGTCACTCGCGGCGAGCATATCGAGGCGTACCTCGACGACGTGCTCTACCTGGCCTTCCCCAGATACTTGTTCATGGACTATCGTGGCTTCGGCCTGTTCGTGGACCGGGCGCGGGCGACCTTCCGCGACCTGCGGGCGCGAACGCTCAATGTCACCATCCCCTGGAAACAGGTTGTGGCACAGCCGCCCTCGGCTATGTCTTCAATGCCATAAGAAACAGCAAAGACACAGCCGAGGGCGGCTGTGCCACAAGGCCGATCGATGAACCTGCCTAAATGGGCATCTAAACCCGGCGATTACCAGAATTGGCAGGTTAAATTTTTCCGTGCGAATAGTGCGATTCCGACGACACAAATTTAATTGATTGCTCTGCCGGCGCTTGCCGCGCGGAGGCGATTTTCCGGCCGGCCTGGCATGGCATTTGCAGTATATTCCAATGGCTGTTCGTGCGACGTGCGCGGACCCGCTAGGGGTTCGCGATTGCTGTTTGACATCCGAATATCAGAGGCCGCAAACACCGATGCAACTTCCCTGTAAGAATCGCAAGAAAGGTCGAAAGAATGGATCTGCGTTTCATAACATGCTGTATATACTACTTTTATAATTTAGGCAGCCTTGCAAAAGCGGGCAGAATGGGGGCCAGTTGGGCAGAACGGGTTCCCGGTTGGGCAGAACGAGTTTCCGGTTGGGCAGTGGGGGTTCCGAATTGGGCAGGCCCCATGTGAATCGGAGAGGTTCAAAGAGATTGAAGAGCTTGGAAGTGCCAAGCTCCAGTGCCCGACGCAACTCCGGTGCATCCGGTTGAGAGCACTCGTTGATTCCGCCTGGCGACAGCCGTAGACTATAAACGTATCGTACACTTCGGCTCGGGCAATGAGTCCAAGCCGGCAACTCTAACAATCGCCGCAAAGGAAAAGGAGACAAGATCGTGGCCAACGAAACCAAAGTCCTGGACACCATCGAAGTGACCGATCTGGAAGACAACTCCAAGCTCACGGTCGTCGTTCAGTCCTGCAGCGAAATGGGGAACAAGGGCGTTCCGGGCCTGCAAGTCCTCTACATGGGCTACTTCGTGAACTTCGAGCCCTTGCAAGTGGAGCGATGGGCCTACGCGGCGCGCAAGGCCGGCAAGGACGTCCTCCTTCTCGAAGACAATTCCTGGAACGTTCACCCCGACCAGTTCATCCGCAACTACCTGGTCCTGGGCACTCCGCCCAAGGCCCGCGTCGAGGTCAAGACGCGCAGCAAATCCAAACCGGTCGTCAAGGAATACGAGCTGCCGTTCAACGTCGAAGAATAGTCGCCGCCGCCGCGACCACGCATCGGCCGGCGTTGGCTCTTGCGCACAAATAACCCTTGGGGCCCTGTCCCTGGAACTTTGAGGAGCACGTCATGTCCGAACTGTCCACAAGCGATTCCGCCGAGGCCACGCAGGTCCTGCAAACATTCATGGATGCCGGGCCGCGCCACGACGAGGCGGCGATGCGCGCCTGCCTGACGCGGCGCACGCTGGAGTCCAACAGCATGAGCCCCGAGGGCGGACCCGAGGGGTTGCGATTCGTCTATGACGATCAGCGCATGGAAGGCGAGCAACTGGTCATTCGCGCTCGCGCGTTCCCCGTCGACGCCCCCGACGACACGGCGCCGCCCACCCTGGAGATGGCCTGCATCATGGTCAAGGAGGACGGGCAGTGGAAGTTCGAGCTCATGGGCTCGGTCGAGCGCATGATGGGCGGCAGCATGGACGCGGTCGTCGAGCAGGTGACCACGGCGATAGGCGATGCGATGAGGGGCGTCGGGCAGGCCATGTCCGATGGAATGCAGCAGGCGTTCGGCCAAGCCGCGCCCGAGACGCTCCCTCCTCAGGAAGCGGATTGGAGCAGCGCCTCGCTGACGCCCGCGCCCGAGGAACTCCTGCCCCTGCCCCAAGAGTGGAAGACCCTGCCCAAAACGCAGGCGGCGACGCAAGAGGCCTTGGGCTCGAACGTGCTGGTGATTGCCGACATGAAGACCATTCTGGAGCGGGCCGGCAGCGACGAGCCCGACGTGCTCTTCAACTGGTTTGAGGACCAGCTTTTCGCCGGCTGGCCGGCCATGCTCGCCCAGATCGCACAAACGGTCCCGCTCAAGAATCGCCTTCTCGCCGTCCGAATCGAGGCCGCCACGAGCGTCGGGAACCGCATGCTGGGCGTCGACGGCAGCAACCTGGTGTACCGCATGATGCTGCCCTATAACGAAGGTTTCTACCAGGACGACCAGGCCGCCGCGCTTCTGCCGGGCGTGCTGGCGGGCCTGCCCCAGACCATCGACGATTCCCTCACGGGCCACCGTCTCCTGCCGTTGAACGAGGAGCGCGTGGACCTGGACCTCTACCGCCAATCCGTCGCGCCTCGATACATGCGGCGGATCAGCGACCTGCTGGGCCGCCACGTCGCCCTCCAGGCCGACTGGAGCGAATTGGGCGAGTCCTCCGACGCCGGCAGGGTGCTGACGATGTGGGGGCTCAATCGGGTGTGGGGCGGCCTTGCCTATGCCTGCCTGGACCCGGCGCGGCGCGAGGAGTTGGCCGGCGGCGTGTCCGGCATCCGCATCATCTTCAGATACGACGTGGAAACATGTTGCGCTCGCTACGAAAACGGTGTATTGGAGTTGGGGCTCAAACCCCATTGCGAGGCCGATCGCGGCTGCTACGAGCACGAGATCGCGGCCGCACTGAGTGGCGCCCCGACTCCGGAGGAGAACCCATAAAGCGAGGAAACAAAGCCGGCCAATGCTTGACGCCACAGGATCGTTTTCAGGTACAATTGCGATTGTTCGTCAGCGCTCGTCGCAGGCGAGGAGATATGTCCGGGAAACTACGAATTTCAGACAGTGCGAAAGGAATGGCATGGCTCGGTTGTCGATCCGCATGGCGTTGGTCTTGATGCCGCTTTGTTTGGCGGTGTCGCTTGCGCGGGCCTGGGGTCCGCATTCGGAGATCACGGTCGCCGCGGCCAAGGTGCTGGACAAGGACGACCCGTTCCTGAGGTATGTCGATAACGACATGGGCGTGCTGCGCGCGATCGCCTGGGCCAACGACAACGCGTCGGGGTGCATGATCGTCGGGTACAGGGGCTACCGGATTTGCTCCCGCGATTTCTTCGACTACCCCGGCTGGGTGGTGCCCTGGGGTTCGGACATCGGCCACGGGTACGACCCCAAGGACGATTCGTACAAGATGTTCTTCAACCGCACGATCCAGGCGATGCGGACAGAGACGCCCGACAACGCGATCGGCTGGATGGGCTCGATCATCCATCTGATGGAGGACAGCGGCTCCCCGTCGCACGCCGGACACGTGCCCTGGAAATACCACATCCGACTCGAGAATTGGGTCGATCCGGACAAGGTGGACATCGCCGGGTACAAACCGCAACTCTTCGGCAAGACGCCCGAGGAGGCGCTGGCGGGCCTGTACAAGCGGGTCGGCGAACTGCATGACTTCTCAGCGGAGCGGGGGGCCAAGGGCATTCCCCTGGTGGAGAGGAACAACCGCCCCGCCGCCGAGAGGATCATCCTGGAAAGCGCCCTGGAGACCACCCGAGTGACGGCGGACCTGCTGCACACGCTGGGGTATCTGCAGTCGCAGATGAAAGCGGTCCCCGGCGCCGGCTCGCTCGCCGGGACGGTCACGCCCGGCAAGAACGAGCAGCTCCTGACGCCCAAGGTCATGCTGCTGGAGACCCCCTACTCCACGCTGTGCGATATCAAGGGACACTACGCGTTCCGCAACCTGCCGCCGGGGAAATATCTCATGGCGGTGATGCTCCCGACGTGCTCGCCCAAATTCCAGGACGTGAGGATCGAGGCCGACAAGGTCGCCTCACAAGACGTCCAACTCGAAACAACGGGCAACCTCTTGCGCAACGGCGAGCAGACGGTGTGGTTCCTTCAGAAGGACCGGCCCGACGGATGGCTCAAGGGATCCGAGCAGCCTAAGCCCGGGCAACCGCAATGCGAAAGCGAGACGGTCCTGGCCAAGCCCGGACAGGCCTTCCGCCTGACGGTGAAGTGGAAGAAGGGCGCCAAAGGCGAGGCGGGCATGATCTGGAATCGACAAGCGGCGGATTGGGACGCCGACAAGGCGCTCAAGTCGGGCACGGAGTCGATGGTGTTCCAGCCGCCCAAGGATATGAAGGACAATGGATTCGTCAGCGTTTTCGTGCATGGAATCGTCGACCCGTGGGAGACCATGGAAAGCATCTCCGTCACCGCCGAGCCGACAGGAACGACCGCTCCCGCCGCGGCGCCGTAGCGAGATGTCATTCGTCAGATGATGGGTGCTACCCTTACTTGCCGAACCGTTTCCGATCCGCTTCGGTCACGTAGGACTTGAACCGGTCTTCGCTCATCCATTTGTCGAACATGGAAGTGCCCTTCCAGTTCTCGTACGTGTCCCGGACGCCCTGGGCCAGCGCGCGATCGGTAAGGGCCTTGCCGCCGTCCTCGACGCGGATATGCCCGCCGACGGCGCCTTCGCGATTGAAGAGCACGCGGAAGTTCCTGCCCTCATAGGCGAAGGCGGCGCCGGCCTGCCCGTTTTCTTCCACGAGGCTGCATTCCAGCGGCGTGGGCTCGGCCAGGCCCGTGCGAAGCACAACGAGGTATTCCACCTGCCGGCTCTTGGCGGGCGGCCGGATTTCGATGTAGCCGGCCCCATCCTGGAAAAAGACAACGTTGGCCGTGGTGGAGTTGATCTTCCCGCCTTTGGGCAGCAGCGCCTTGCCCCACAACGAGGCGACCTTGTTGGAACTGCTGAACGCGTCGCCCTTGAGGACCGGGCAGTATCCATGATCTGCATTGGTCTTGTTGACCACGGTCATCAGCGGCCACTTGACGCCCTTGGGCTTGTCGCCCAGAAGCAGGCGGTCGTAGATCACGATCACGTCCGGGCGAACGAACACCAACTGGCGGTAGGCCTGTTGGACGTCTTCAAGCGGCCAGGAGTTTGTCGCGTCGCCGGCGACGTAGTCGAACGCGGGCGAGGTCTCGTAGGCCAGGACTCCGCCGTCGGCGATGAACGGGTGTTGCGTGTGCGAGTGCATGACGACTTCGCGCGGGTAGGCATGCGGGTGCCCGCCGCCCTCCCAACTGGTGCCGGACTGCCGGAACCCGCTCAGCCGCCAGTCGCGGAACATATACGACGTGCCCAACGTCGAGAAGCAGTCGGTGACTTTACGCTCGTCCCCGCGGTCGTATCCACCGCCCGCCACGAGGTAGTCGGCGAAACGCTCCGTGTCGCCGACCTGGGCGCAGTTACCGTACATCTGCACCGGCCCGCCATGGTCGTATACTCCCGCCGTGCCCACGACCATCTCGCCCGCCTTGAACACCTGGAAGTGGTTCGGGATGTTGCGATAGGAGATGTCCGTCAGGCCGGAGACGAAGTAAATGTCCGTCATGTTTTTGTCCCAGCCGGACTTCATGCAAGCGGCGCCCTCGCCGTCAAAGAACATGCTGGGCGGCATCTCCTCCCAGGCGACCGCCTTGACGTCCGGATCGACCCAGCCCATGGCCAGGTAGAGCGGCACGACCACGTACGCCGAGGGGTCCAGCAGGGCGTCCACCTCCTTGGCCTCGTCCTTCATGGGGCCGCTTAGCTTGTCGATGCAGTCGAAGACCTCCTTGTAATAGGTCTTTTCCAGGGGCAGGCGGCTGAGGCCCGACAGCGCCCAACGCATCGGCTGCGTGATCTTGTCGGGGGTCCAGAACTCCCGGAAGGCGCTGGGGACCAGGAACGTGTGCGTGTCGTACCGCGGATACGCGTAACTAAGGAGGCTCAGCACGCCGCGAATGTTGGTCCGCTCGAAGAACTCTTTCTCGCCGAAGAAATTCCGGCAGAGCAGGAACGTCCGGGTCATCGAGTGAATCGGGCAATGGCAATTGGTGCCCACGCCGTGGAACCAGTTTCCGCCGCGACTGCCAGCGTGGGATTGGAAGTAGGCGTCGTAGTTGTTCAGTTCCATCGCCACCCGCCAAACGATGTACCGGTCCTGGGGCGTCAGCGGCTCCTTCATCGCCTCCAGGTAATCGGGGATCACGCCGCCTGAGATGTAGTCGCCCCGATAGATCCAGTTATCGCTTGTGCGATAGCTCTTGTCGAACTTCTCTCGGGCGGCCGGCGAATTGTTCATCATCAGGTCGTAGAGCAGGGTCTGCGGTCCTCCGAACTCGTAATTGCCCTGCCATGTGTCATAGCCGCCCGGATCGGTCGCCAGAGGCAGGAGCTTGCCTTGGTACTTCTTCGCGCCGGCGGGTTCAAGGAACAAGTCGGCGAACTCCAGGCACAGCGGCCGCCACTTGGCATTTTCCAGTATCTGTTCCTGGCCCCACGAACCGCGGAACTTCTTGGGCATCCAGTCCGCCTTTTCGCTCTGCCGGCTCAGGTAGTCGCGGAATCGCTGGAACAGGACCGGGTATTTCGCGATGCGGTCGCGTATCTGCCGGCTGTCGTCGGCCCGCATTAAGAGGCGCGGGTAATCCAGCTTGGGCAGTTTTACGAACCGGTGGAACACCTCGTTTTGGCCCTCGGGCGAAGAGTATTTCAATCGGAGCGTGTATCGGCCTGGATCCTTCAAGTCCAGTTTCAATTCCTGCGAGGCCTCCTTGCCCGCGGCGGCGGAAATCGCGAACTGCCCCGCCAGTACGTCCTGGCCGCGGTAGTCCCGGACAGCCCATTCGCATTTGAGGTCTTGGGGCGCGGCGGTCTTGTTGTCGAAGCCCGCGCGGAAGCTCGCGGACTCATCGGCCAGGAACGTTCCGCCATAACAGGGGAATTCCACTTTGCCCTGCACGTCTTGGGGCAGCGGCGTCAGCTTCGCGTCCACGGCGCCCGAAAGCGTCCGGTTGATCCGGACCCCTTCGAGATTGACGTAGGGGCTGCAGGCCTTAACCTTCAGCACGTGCTTGCCCGGCGCGAGCGAGAACCGAACGGCGTTCCACAGGCCGAACTCGCCGGTGCCGCGAACGAGCATCACGCGCTGGTCGGGCGTGAACCACACGTCGTTTTCCCAATCGCACTCCGGACCGCCGTCGATGCTGAGCGTGATCGCGCCCGGCTGATCGCCCGGCATGAGCCGCGCCGGATTGTTCGCGACGTGATAGTCCGTCACGGCGCTGGTGTCGATGTACGTGACCTTCGGGGCCGGCGAGGATTTTTCCTCCACGCGGATCGTGTGCAGGTTGTCCACGGACAACTGCCGGATCGGCCCGCCCGCCAGGGCGGCCTTGGACCTTCGCTCGTAGGGGAAGAACGGCATCGCCGGCGCCGGCGCGGGCGCCAGCGTTGCGGCGTCAAACGCCAGGGGCGTCGGGCCGACAATGATCCGCCCCGGCGTCTTTCCGGCCTGCTCTTCCGCTCCGTCGTAGTATTCCGCCGTGGAGTATCGTCGCACCAGGCAGCCGCAGAAGAATTCTTCCGCATGAACCGGCAAGGACAAGGTATCGACCAATTTCTCCTTGGCGATGTCGATGATCTGGACCTTTTTGCTCTGTTTGCAGAAGGCGTAAATGTTCCGGTCGAAGGCCTGGAAGTCCGCCGGCGTTTCCCCCAGGTCGATCTTGGTCGGCGGGCGGCCGTCCTCCGGGTGGAAAATAATCAGGCCCTTGAAACCGTCGTCCAAAATGAAAACCAGGTGCTTTTTCTGGGGGTCATATTCGACGCGGACGAACCCGTGACTGGGGCCTGCGTCCAGGTCCTCGGCGGGCCAATCGCAGCTTCGCAAGAAGGTCTTGATCCTGGCCTTTGGAAACGCGGCGGCAGCCTTGGCCAGGGCGTCGGTCTCGTATTTTTCCGGCGGTCCCACATAAGGGAAGCTCGGCCAGTAGGTCAGCCGATCCGCGAGGACCTCCTTAGAGGTCTTGATGTCGAACGCCATCGGCAGCAGGTGGACGATCAACTGGCGTTTACCGCCCTCGCCGCTGAAGGCGACGTTCTGCGGACCCACGGGCAGGTCGATCGATTGTGTTACCTTCCGTGCGGCCACGTCCACGACGGCGATTTTCTTCGCGGCCATGCACGCGACGTACAGCTTGCCGCCGTCCAGCGCCAGGGAGTACGGCAATTCGGGGACGGCGATCTCCGCGAGCTTCTTGCCGTCCTTGAGGGCAAAGACGCCCACAACGCTGCTCGCCGCCTCGGCCACCAGCAGTTCGCCGCGATCCGCGTCCGCGACGATATCCGCGACGTAGCTGCCCACGTCGATGGCGCCCGTGACCTTCCGGGTCGCCAAGTCGAGGACGCCGATCTTTCCGCCGGCCGGCGCGGTGAAATACGCCTTGTTGCCCAAGGCGACGATGGCGTCGGGGCCGGGTTTGGAGACCACCGGCGCCGCGGTCACCTTCGGGCAATCCCCATCCCAGGCTCCCTTTTCGATAGCCCACTCCTGCTGAACATAGAAATAAGGCGACGTGTCCGGGAACCGCCTTGCCTTGGTCTGGTCGCCATGCATGAACCACACGGGCGTGACCGCAATCTCGGTCGGCTTGTCCACGTCGATGGGAAATTCCAGCGACGTGCCCACGCCGTCCGCCCCGGCGGACATATACGCCCCGCCGCCGGCCATCGCGTCATGCACGAGCGTCCACTTGCCTTTAGCGGAGGCATACTTGGCTGCGGTGACCACGGCCGCACCGCCGACGTTATCGGCAGTCGTCTTGCCCGCCGCGATGTCTTGCCCAGCCGTCTGGGCCCTGCTGACGCCCGGGGAATATACCATCCAGCCCCACGCCAAACCCGCCACCAGCACGCCGGTCAACAGGATGACCGGCCGCCCACGACCGACGACCAATCCCTTTGCACTGTGTTCTGACGCGATATGATTCACGATCTATTCCTTCCTTGTCCGGTTGGCCGGCTGTTCCATCACAAAGGCCCTACGGACAACATACCCGTTGCCGGAGACCTGAACAAGGTCAGATTGAGCCGATCGACACAACGGGTGGGCGTAAAATTTTCCGGCACGCGGTGAAACGACAACCACACGCCACGAAGGACTTGGCGTGGCCTTCGGCCGCAACCAAATGACAAATGACGAATGACGAATGTCGAATGACGATTACTGAACGGACTTCGGACAAGATCGTTTCAAGAAATCACCATTTTTGACTTTAGTGGTACAGAGACCTCAGAGGTAAACGACGAAGGAAAACGGGGAAGAATCCGGGTTTCTGACATGGTTCGTAACCTATTAGAACCTGTTGGGAAGCCACCCGAACGGGCGGGCGGCTCATTAGAACGCACAGGCGGCTCACTAGAACCCGTTCGGAAGCCATTAGAACCCGCCCGCAAATCTGCAAGTATTGAGTACAAAGCATGTTATGCATTCCAGACCTCCA
>CAZYDC010000140.1:0-8497 GCA_964646065.1 uncultured Planctomycetaceae bacterium
AAGTTGTCCTGCCGGTCCAGCCTGTGGGCCAGGCGGCGGAACTGGTCGCTGTGCTCGTCGATCAGGAAATGCACCAGAGCCCAGGATTCCGGGCGGCCGGCGAAGGTGAACAACCGGTGCAGGTCCGTCCCCTCCGCCTCGAAGTTCCTCATCGCGGCCGCGGGATAGTCTTCCAGCGTGACGGCCGGTATGACGCCCGTCTGAAGGGTCTTGCCGTCCCAGTTGTGCATGCCGAAATATTCCGCGATGCCTTCGGTATACCACAGCGCGGAGGGGGCGAGGTTCCCCGTCGCGATCAGCCAGTGGAACTGGTGCGTGGCCTCGTGCAGGATCACCTGCCGCGTGAAGTACGCCGAGGGTTGCGCCCACAGGTAAGCCTTATGCGTAAAGGGAGCGTAATACCCGCCGGCGCCCACCGGAACGTACTGCCGATCCGCCCGCAGCGCCGCGGCCCAGCGTTCCTGGGTGGCGTAAACTCCGATGGCCAGCCGCTCGTCGGGGGCCTTGCCGAAGTAGGTCTTCAACTGGGCGTGCAACTGCTCGAGCATCTTGCCCACGTCGGCGACGTCCAGACCTTCGACGTGAATATCGTAGTGCTCCGTCCGAAGTTCCGAAACGTCTGCCGCCTTGACGGCGACGGTCGCAGGCGCCGCCGACGCGTCCGGGGCGCGGACGCTCAGGCAGACCGCCGTCGCCGCCAGCGACATCAGGCAAACGCGAACCACCGTGCTTCCCCAAACCCTCTTGATCCGCAATACATTACTCATAACAACTTCCCTCACCGGGCCTATTGATCGATGGACCGCAGGAAATCTTTTTCCAGCGCCGCGATCGGCCCGAAAGCCTTGGTAAACCGTCGAATGTGCGACTCGCGACTCTGGCTGCCGGGCCACCCCAGCGCCCCGCCCGACATGTACTCCACCAGCGCCTGCCGATGGTTCTGGTACAGGAAGTGGAACAGGCCCCATGCCTCTGCGTACGTGTCATAGACGCTCTGACCGCCCGCGCCCGACACCTCGGTCAGCGCGACGAACTGCTCCAACGGCAACAGCTTGCCGCGGGACCTGGTCGCCGCCACCATAGGCCGATAGCGGGAATTGTTCGAGCCCAGGCCGAATGAGCCTGAGTTGTCGGCCTCGAAGTTCGTGGCCAGACCCTCGGTCAGCCAGAACGGGTAGGTCACGCTGCGGTTCTGAAGCCCGCTGTTGAAGGCCAACTGGTGGGCCATCTCATGCGTGACCGTCCGGAGATTCAGTCCGGCGCCGTCGGCGGGAACACTGGCCGAAGCGCGGTACGTGGCCGCCTTTCCCGCCGAAGACGCAACCGGTCCCATCGCCCGTTTCTGCGTGCTTGAGCCCGATCGGACCACGGCAATGCGGTTGGTGCTGTAGGAGTAGTAACCGTCCATCCAGGACGCATCCACCTTGTCGGCCACGCGGGCATAGGCGTCCATTTGCGCGTAAGAATTGAAGCACACGCACACTAGCTTTTCACCCGACGATCGGGGGGCGAACCCGGCCTGACCGAACGACTCGTAAAACCGGTCGTACACCTGGTCCAGGAACCTTGCCGTCTGGTCCGCCGCGGCGCTGTCCGCCGACGTCAGCAGCAGGAAGTGGCCGGTGGTGTGGACTTGCAGGCTCTGCCCGATCCCGGACGCCAGAGACACGCAACAGGCGGCGTCGTCTCTGCCTACGGTCCCGGCCACGAAGTTTTGAAAACCGGTGGAGCAGCTTCCCAGGCTCAGCCCCAACGCCACGATAACAACCAGGCGGAACAACACGATGATGCGGCGGCTCAAAGGCATGCAGCCCTCCAAAAATCTTTCAGATAGGGAACGCGAAGGGATACTCTCCTTTCCACGCTCACTTTCAGAAAAAAAAGCCGTCTAGGTGAAAGTCCTAGGTTCCAGTAGTATACTTTCCTACCCCCCACTAGGTCAAGAAAATCGACTGTGTTTCCTCCCTATCGGCAATCGAATGTGGTTATCTACAGGAAAAAAACGTGGGGCGTGGAGCGTGGAGCGTAGGGCGTAGGGCGTAGGGCGTAGGGCGTAGGGCGTAGGGCGTAACGGCGAAGAGAAGACTGTGGGGCGTGGGGAGTGGAGCGTAACGGCGAAGATATGTTTAGCCGCGAGCCGGCGGCGAGCGCGGAAATTCGTGGAGCGTTGGGCGTGGAGCGTTGGGCGTAACGGCGAAGAGAAGACTGTGGGGCGTGGGGAGTGGAGCGTAACGGCGAAGATATGTTTAGCCGCGAGCCGGCGGCGAGCGCGGAAATTCGTGGAGCGTTGGGCGTGGAGCGTAGGGCGTAACGGCGAAGAAGAAATGGCCATGATCGCAACGGAGCGTTGTGACGAAAACAAGAATGCAAATCAAAGAATGAATCCAGCCGTTTTCTCTGCGTTCTCTGTGTCTCTGTGGTGAATGTTGTTTTTGTTTCCGCGCAGCGTCAGGGAGCTACCCCGTACTTGCCGGAGAGTTTTTCGAGGATCGCGTTACGATAGGGATACCACAGGCAGGCGCCGAAGAACTTCACCTTCGCGTCGGCGGGGTCCTCGTAGGCAAAAGCGGCCTTGCAGTTTTCCATGCGGGCGGCGTCCACCGAATGCTGTTCCTCGAACGGCAGCACGGCCACGCGGAGGATTCGTCGCGGGCGGCGGCTCCGGCCCGCCTTTTTCTTTGGCCGGCGGAACGCCCACTTCCACGCGGCATTGAGCAGCCCCGTCACCGGGCGGCCGTCCGTCAACGCCCTGAAATGGATCGTGCCCAGGAACCACCCGGCGAAGGTCCGGACAATCAGGCATTGGCCTCGCAGTCGCTGGAAAGTTTTGGCGGGGTCCAAGGCCGCGAGCCTCGCGTCGATCTTGTCGCTCAATGCGGCGAATTCCGTTACGGCCTGCGCCAGGGGCTTCTTGAGGTAATGGTTGACGCCGCGGTAGGTCTTTCCGTCGGAGATCAGAAAGGTCATCGACTCGCAGTTGGGGTGTACGCCCGCGAACAGCAGCGTCTCGGAACGCGAGTTGGGCCGGAAAAACAACCGCGGCCTCTTCATCGAATACGACAGCCCCGCCGGGACAAATTCCACTCCGCCGCCGGGGACCGCCTGCTGGACCATCTTCTCGACGTCTTCCATCGTGGTGGTCGCGCCCGCGTCGAATTGCCCCTTCTCCCAGTTCTCGGTCAGCGGAATGACGCCCAGGTCCGAAATCAGGTCGCGGTTGTCGTGAATGAACTGGAGCGTGCCGCCCAGGTGCTGGTCGTTGATGCCCTTGGCGACGCAGGAGACGATCGTGTGCTTTCGCCGGCTGTGCTTTTTGAGGTTTTCGATTCCCTTCAACTTCTTGTCGCAGGCGTCGCGATTGTTGCGCAGTTTTTCGTAGATGTCCGGGTTTCTGCCGTCGAAGGACAATCGGATGGGAACCTGCTCTTCGCAGAGTTTCCGGCAATACTCCTCGTCAGCCAAGCGAACTCCGTTGGTGGTCACGTGCGGCCACAGGCCGTGTTTGCGCGCGACGGCGATGATCTCCAGCAGGTCCTTGCGGACCGTGGGTTCCCCGCCGAAAAGTTGGACGACCGGCTGGGGGTCCCATCGCCCCAGTTCGGCGAAGATTTTCTCAAAGTACTCCATCGGCGGGTTGAAGTCGAACCCCATGCCTCGAATGGTGGCGATGCAGATGGGGCAGTTCATGTTGCAGCGGTTGGTCACGTCCAGGAAAACCATGTTGGGCTTGTGGTCCTTGCCGCAGCGGTCGCAACGAAGGTTGCAGACCTCCGGCTCGGCGGGAACGGACGCCCACATGTCCCGCTTGGCCATCCAGGCCCGCGCGTCGGAACTGACCATCGACTCCGTGGCGCCGCAGTCGGGACAGGCCTTACGAATCCACACTTGCCCCTCGCCATTGGGGCCGCCTGCCTGTGGCACAGACACCCTCGGCCGTGTCTGCGGGGCGGCGGCCTCCGCGACGGGGCTTGCCACGGGTTTGCGGTTCCCGTCCGCGCCCAATACGAAGAATTCGCATGGGACGGCCTTGCGACAATGATTACACAGGCCCAGGTTCTGCATGTATGCCGTATCTCCTTCTTTCTTCTTGCGGCATCAACAACCGAACCTGCCGGACAGCATGGCGCCGGCAGCGTGGATTCAAAACAAAGTGAAACAAACAGACGCGATCAAAGCAAGCCCCGATTATAACGTGAAGCGCGACGGATTTCCGGCCAATAGTCAGGACCAGTGCATTTCGGTTTCCGGAATTCGACCGTAGCATGGGCATCTTGCCCATGAGTCTCACGGGCGTCCCGCCCGTGGTTTGCTGTTTTCTTCCGTTCCTCTTTTGTGCAACAACAGCAGCAACAGCGAAGACATGGGCAGGATGCCCATGGGACTCATGGGCGAGACGCCCATGCTACTTCTTGGAAACCGAAATGCCCCTTCGAGGCGGCGCGTCTCGGACCGGTCAGTCTCTGCGGATGGTGGTGACTTCGTTGAGGCTCTTTCGATAGTCGTCGACGGGGAAGTCATTGGTCAACCATCGCTTTCTTTCTTTCCCGTCAAAAAACAGGATCGTCGTCGGCCAGATGAACAGGTCGTACTTGTCGCCAAGTTCCGGGTTCTTGACAATGCCCAGCGGATTCGCCAGCGGGTACTCGGCGAACACCGCCCGGCCGTGATACTCCGCGGCCAGATGGCCCAGGACCTCCTCCTGCTTGACGCAGGCGGGACAGCCTTCCTTATAGAAAAGCGTCATCACCGGCTGCTTGGAGCCCAGGACGGTCGAATTGAACTCGGCGGTGGTATTGACCCGCACCAGCGATTCGCTCGGGCCGGACAAGCCGGTCGGGCCGCTCGGGCCGGTCGAACCGCCGCAGCCCCCGGCAATATACGCCAAGGCCCAGCAACACAAAACCGGCGTCGACAAACGCAAACGGGCATCACCTGTGGATGGGCGATTGACAGAGTTGTAGTCTTTCATAGTCTGTTCCTTCGCCACCTTTTTGTGACTCGGCCAGGCCGGGTCGTGAACGAAATAAATAGGGGCTGTCCCTATTTTTATTCTGTCGGCCGCCCGCCGTGTTCCCTGGGAAGGGCGAGGGTATCGTTCAGGGCCTTCCGGAATACGTCGGCGGGGAAGTCATTGGTCAGCCATCGCTTCCTTTCACTCTCGTCGAAAAACAGCATCGCCGTCGGCCAGACGTACACGTCGAACTTGTCGCGAAGCTCGCGATTCTTGACGATGCCCAGCGGGGTGGCCATCGGGTACTTGGCGAACACCGCCCGCCCGTGATACTCCGCCGCCAACTGCCCCAGAAGCACTTCCAGCTTGGCGCAGGCGGGACAACCTTCCTTGTAGAACATCACGATGACCGGCTGGCGGGAATCCAGGACGGTCCTATCGAATTCGGCGGTGGAGTTGAGCTGCACCAGCGGTTCGCTCGAACCGACCGGGGCAGGCTGGGCGCAGCCCCCGACGATAAACGCCAAAACGCAGCCGCAGAAAGCGGCCGCAAAAACTCCCGGACGGGTGCCACCCTCAAGCAAGGTCGTTGCTGTTCTTGCTCGCCGCGGCGAGCGACAACGACAACAACGTCCCTTGAGGGTGGCACCCGTCGATTGTCGATCACCTGAGATGGAGTTCTTCATGGTCTGTTCCTTGAGCCTCTATTTTGACTGGGCCTGAAGTTGGGCGAGTTTCTGTCGCACTCGTTCCGCGTGGCCGTTGGGCACAACCTCGGGCCAGTGATAGCGAATCACCCCGTTGGGATCGATAATCATGGTGGTGCGAATCACGCGGCCGTAGGTCTTCTCGCCCAGGGCGGCGTCCACCCACGCCCCGTACTCTCTCATCACCTTATGCTCCGGGCCGTCGCTCAGAAGGTCGATCTTCAACTTGTACGCCGTGATAAACGCCCGATGCGAGGCCGGCGAGTTCGCGCTGATGCCATAAATTCGCGCGTTCATCTGCCCGAAGCTGCCCAGCAGCGAGGTGAACTCCGTCGCTTCGCACGTGCAGCCGGGCGTGTCGTCCTGCGGATAGAAATACAGCACGACCCACTGACCCTTCAGCGCGATGAGCGTGACGGGTTTGTCACTCTGATCGGGCAGCGTAAAGTCCGGGGCCGGGCTGCCGACGATCTGCGAGTGCTTCGAGGCGGCCTCTTCCTGTTTGGCCTCGGATTTCCAAGGCTTGTCCTGGCACCCGGCCAGAAGGCAAGGCAGCCAAACCATCGCCGCCGCGAACAACATTGTCGTTCGGTGGAACATTGAGGATCCTTTCTTTATCTTCTAATGTAAGCGTGGCCTAATCAGTCCGAACGTCCACTGGCGTTGGACAGGTGCTCGACGAGCGTTGGGTCCGGGTTGCCGCCGCGCTGCCTGCACATGTGGATGTCCCTCCATGCGTTGTCATACTCCTTCAGGGAGTAGTCGGCCCATGCGCGGTTTTCGTAGGCCAGGGCGTTGCTGGGGTTCAGCTCGATGGCCTTGGTGAAATCATCGACGGCCGAGCGGTACAATCCCATTCGATACTCCACCGTGCCTCGGTTCTCGTAGGCGTTGGCATAGTTCGGGTTGAGCTCGATGGCCTTGGAGTAGTCCTGAACGGCCAGCCCGTATTGTTTGTTGAGTGAATAGGCGAAACCCCTGCCGAAGTACGCGTCGGCGTCGTTGGGGTTCTGATCGATAGCCCGGGTATAGGCCTCGACGGATCTGTCACCGTACTGTCCTCCGCCGGCGGCGTAATCCTGACCGTCTTGCGGGGTGGCCAGGACGCCGCTCTGGCATCCGACTTGCGACAGGCCGGCGGCGGCCAGGAACGCGGTCAAAACGAAAAGTTTCTTAAGGTCCATGAATTTGCTCCTTGTCTGCGGGCCTTTTATTTTGTTTGTCCATTCGCCGGCCCGGTCATCGGAAACATTCCTTTAACCAGGTCCGCGCTGGCGTCGCGGCTACCGTCGCCACCACGCATACACAACAGTATAGGAGGGCATGGACGTATTTCGATTTCCCCGAAGCGGCGCGTGCGTAATTATGTTGCGTCACCCCCGACCGATGTCCGAATGCCCAAGTCTTTTCCTTTGGAAGGTCACCAGGCGCCGACCGGCAAGCCCGCCGGAAATACGCGCTCGGTCGATTCCCTAGCCCAAATACGGGCAAAATCTGCCCGCAAAATGGCTGTCTCAAGGAACGCCGCATCGGACCACCCGCCTAGAATATGACAGAGCACTTGTAAGTGCCCACACGCGTGTGTGAAAAATTTTGACAAGAACAAGGAGCTAACAAATGTCAATGTCAAAGAATCAACTGCTTTTCGGAGGAGCACTCCTGGTACTGGGAGTGGGCTTAGCGACGATGGCTGGTTGCTCAAGCTGCAATCTTTGCGCCCCACACCAAGCCGTAGCTGCAACTCCACGAGAGTGTCTTGTGGATTTCGTCGGGGCCCCAGGCCCAGACGGAGACATCGGGGCACAGGGTCCAGTAGGTGATGTCGGACCTATGGGCCCCGCCGGCTCCGCGATTGCTGGAGCGACAGGACCTGAAGGCCCCGTCGGACCCGCCGGCAATCTGGGTCCCGCTGGCCCGGTGGGCCCCGCGGGTGACGTCGTGAAAGGCCCCGAAGGCCCCAAAGGCCCCACAGGCGCTTTTGGCCCCAAGGGTTACACTGGTCCTTCCGGACCGGTGGGTGACAGCGTAGCCGGCCCCGTTGGACCGGCTGGCCCAATGGGTTCTCAGGGATACCAGGGCGATGCAGGTCCGTTGGGCGAGAAAGGCCCGACCCTGGTTGGTCCTGCCGGCCCCGCTGGACGCCTGGGTTCCACAGGCCCGCAAGGCTCGACCGGAGCGATTGGCTCTAAAGGCCCGACCACCATCGGCCCCGTGGGCGCGATGGGTTCCTCCGGAGCGCAAGGCCCCAAGGGCAACCTGGGTCCTGTCGGACCGCAAGGCCCCGTGGGCATCGTGCCCTGCTGGGTCTCCTACAGGGAGTTCTGGTTCAATTCGGGCAGTGCCGATATCATGGACACGCAGAAGAACATGCTGACCGATATCGCGACCTACACGAAGAACAACCCCTCCCTGATCCTTGGGCTTGACGGATACATCGATCCGAACCACAAGGACCTGAGCAACAATCGAATCGACGCGGTTCGCGACGGCCTGATCAATGCCGGCGTTCCGGCCAACAGGATCAAGGTCGGCGACTTTGGCGATTCGAAGCTCCGCCGTGACGGCCGAGTCGAAGTCCTCATCATGACCGGCCAATAACATCGCTGCAATGATGTTTGCATGACAATTGAATACTGACAAGTGAATACAAGCCGCCGGAGCGTCCGATTGGCAAGAGTGGCTGCCAAGAAGACTTCCGGCGGCTTTTCATTTCGTTCGTCCCAGCGTATAGTGTGCCCGGTCAGGGCATTCTTCGTTTGTAGTGTGCCCGTGAGGGCATTCTTCGTTTGTAGTGTGCCCGTGAGGGCATTCTTGGTCTGTAGTGTGCCCGTGAGGGCAT
>CAZYDC010000140.1:8597-10862 GCA_964646065.1 uncultured Planctomycetaceae bacterium
CATTCTTGGTCTGTAGTGTGCCCGTGAGGGCATTCTTGGTTTGTAGTGTGCCCGTGAGGGCATTCTTTAAGAAACGCCTCACGGCGTCACTACAAGCCGATTTGCCGTCTTCCGCCACTATCAGGCCTGATTGCGGTTTAACGGAACATGAATTACTTAAGATTTCGTCGCAGGGTTGTTCAGGTGTTGGCGTTGGGGCTCTGGCTGGCCCTGCCATACGGTGACGCGACCGCCCTGGCGGCGGACGATGTCGGCGCCAGGCCCCTGACCCGCAACGACAAGCTCGACCTGGTCATCCAGTCCGACGGCAACGAGCTGGCCGGAACCATCGCCAACGACAAGTTCGTGCTGGACTCCCTGGTGGGCAAGCTGGAACTGCCGGCGGCGAAGGTCCTGGGCCTGGCCGTGCCTTCCGACGACGATCCGTACGTGCAGATCGAACTGGTGGACGGGCAGGTGGTGGCCGGGAAGCTCGGAGCCCCGCTGACCTTCAAGCTCGAAGACGGCAACGTTCAGACCTTCGGGCCGGACAAGCTCAACTTCAAGTCGGCCTCGTTCCGGGTTTCCAAGGAGCGTCCGCGGGAAATTCCATTCGGCGGCCCGTTCCTGGTGCTTCGAGGCGGGCAGCGGTTGGCCTTCGAGGCAGCCGGCCTCAGCACCGCCGTGCTCCGCTCGGTCTATGGCGACATCAAGATCGACCCGGCCCAGGTTGCCAGCGTCGCCACCGACGCTTCCGACGGGGCGCTGGACCGCGTGACTTTCCGGAACGGCTCGGTCGTTTCGGGCCTGCTTTCGCCGGACAAATTCACCCTGAAGCTGGCCCTGGGCATGCCGCTGGAGATCGGCCTGCCCCGAATCGCCCGCTTTGAATTCTCGCCCACGCAGGGCGACTTGAGCAGCGTCTCGCCGCACATCATCCAGCGGATGACCGACGCGGGCATCGTGGGCGGCAGCGCGGGCGACCTCTGCCAGATCCTGCTCCGCAACGAGGACGCCATCGTCGGCAAGCTGACGGACCAGGCCATCGATCTGCAAACCCAAAACGGAAAGATCGCGATCAAGCCCACGGACATCGCCACGCTGGAGTTCGGCGACGAGGACCTCGGCCAGGTCGAGGTCAAGCTCAACACCGGCCTGGCCTACAACGGCAGAATTCTCAATCGCTCGCTGAAGTTCAAGATCGAGCCCGGCCCCGAGATCAGCCTGCCGGTGGGCATGTTGCAATCGCTGGGCAAGCGCCCCGTCCAAAAGTACGACTGGCGGATCGCCGACATATCCCGCCTGCTCAACCGCCCGCTGGCGGACGAGGTCGATAACGACGGAAAGGGCGGATGGACCGACCAGGGCCCCACGGCCGACCTGCGGAACCTCCAGGCCGGCGACTGCAAGTTCAACGGCGTGCCCTTCCGCGTCGAAAGCGGCAACGCCTGCTTCATTATGAAGAACAAGCACCGCCCCAGCGAGAACCTGCCCGCCAGCGGCAGGGTGGACCTCAAGGGCCAGGCGGACATGCTGGCCTTCCTGCACTCGGGCGGCTGGATCGAAACGAACGTCAAGCAGGCCACCTACGTCATCAATTACGCCGACGGCACGAAGGTCGAAATCCCCGTGATCGGCGGAAAGAACATCCTGGATTGGGTTGGCCCGACCGATGCCGCCGACGCGATCAAGTACGACCCGGCCTTGGGATTGATCCTGCCCGCCGTCAACGTCGCCTGCCCCCAGTTCGGCCGCGCGACCGTCTGGATGGTGCTATGGAAAAACCCGCACCCCGAAAAGCCCATCGCCTCGCTGGAGGTGATCGGCGCGAACGAAGGAATCCCCGGCCTGATCGGAGTCTCGATGGGAGTCGCGAAGTGAGGGATGACAACAAGACCCGTAGCACGGGCGTCCCGCCCGTGAGTCTCACGGGCATCTTGCCCGTGGTTTCGCTTTTGTTGTTGCCGTTATTGGTCAACGAAAAGAAGAAACAAAAAAAAACAGCAACCACGGGCGGGACGCCCGTGAGACTCATGGGCAAGATGCCCATGCTACGTTTTGAAAGAACGCCTCGGGTAGCAACTTTTAAAGGAATGTGTATGAAAAACAGCACCGTCGGATTGATGTTCTTGTTCTTGTTGGCGGGCGCGGCCCAGGCGGCGGAGTTGTTCGTGGACCAGAAGAACCCGCAGGCCGGGGACAAGAACCCCGGCACCGAGGCGCTGCCCCTGAAGTCCATCCCCGCCGCCATCGCGCTGGCGGGGCCGGGCGACACGATCTGGGTCA
>CAZYDC010000141.1:0-1178 GCA_964646065.1 uncultured Planctomycetaceae bacterium
CGACATGGCACCCGGAAACTCGCCAGTCCCATATTCAGATGTCAAATAGCATTCACCCACGAGCTTCTATCAAGCCCGCGTCGGGTCCATTACAAAGACCACGGTGTGTATTATACCATAGATTTATCAGGTGTTAGTAATAAACCACACTTAATAAATATTGTAATCTGTAACCTCATGGCCAGCCGTGTCTAGCCGTCGCAAGTATTTTTTATTTTTTCAGATCGATTCTTCAGAATCACCCGCCGGATGACTGTTCCCGTTTGTAGTGACGCCGTAAGGCGTTTCTTCTTATGCCCTTACGGGCACACTACGAACGGCACACTACGAACGGTCCGGCCGACGCGTTTGAAACACGCCGGATTTCGTTCCAAAACGCGATTCGGCTGAGGCAATTACCGATATTTGTTTCTTCTTAACTCTGTGAAACTCAGTGAGCTCAGTGGCAGGCTGTATAGTTGATCACTAGGTTGAGCGGCACCATGAAATCTTTGACACCCCTCGAAATACGCAAGGGTTCTGCTCCGGCTGGCGGAACAGAACCCTTGCGTTACGACCTCGTAGCCGAATTACTGGTTTTTCATTTCACCCAGCTTAGGTCAACTGGGTAACCAACGTGTTGAACTTGGCGGCGACTTGGGCGCCCACCTGCGTAATGGCTACGATGGCCGCACCGGTAATCAGTGCCGCGATCACAGCGTATTCGATAGTCTCCAAGCCCGCTTCGTCGTTAAAGAATCGCCTGACAATTTTATCCAACGCCTTCATGAGTTATTCCTTTTCTGCTTGCCGGCTCCGATCATGTCGGAGGAGGCTACTTAGGATCGCGACCGGATGTATTTGAAACACGATTGCAAAAACATCCTTTTCCTTTCTCTTCAAACCGATTGTAGGCAGGCAAAAAAGCACTTCTTGGCCGCTCGTCAGGTTCTCGATGAAAGGCCTATGAGAGCAATAGGTTACGACGTTAAATAATTATAGATTTTTCGGTGATCGCTCATAAAGACTTACAAAATTGCGGGGTGTAGGTGAGTGGCTAATGAGGATCTTGGCATTTCTCCTAGGTATCCTTAGGTGCGGCGTCCCAGAAGTTGGGGGGCCTAAAATACGGTCCTTCCGCTCGCACCTGTTTCTTCGTCAGGTCTAATCACCCCATGAAGACGACCTTGCGCCGCCGC
>CAZYDC010000141.1:1188-10858 GCA_964646065.1 uncultured Planctomycetaceae bacterium
GCCCGGAAGAACATCTTTTCCACCCCTTCTTCGGGGCGGTATCCTCAGGTGCGGCCCAGCGGCTCTGGCGAGTTGCCAATGCCGCTGCGCTGCTGACCCCGTTTTGGCCGCGCTCAGCCGGCAAACAGGAAACGTGCCTGCAATACAGAAGGATCCTGCTCCGGTTGGCGGAACAGGATCCTTGCGCTACGACCTCATAACCGAATTACTGATTTTCCATCGCGGACAGCTTACGTCAACTGGGTGACCAATGTGTTGAACTTGGCGGCCACTTTCGTGCCCACCGACGTAATGGCCACGATCGCCGCACCGGTAATCAACGCCGCGATCACGGCGTACTCTACGGTTTCCAGGCCGGCTTCTTCGTTCACGAACCTGCTTACTATGTTGCTCAAGGTCTTCATGTTCATTCCTGCTTTCATTGCGTCTCCGGCGGTGCCGGAGACGCGTCTTGGGTTTACGGTGGGATGCTCTTGAAACACGGTTTCAAAACATCCTTTTTTTCTCACCTAGTGCGTTCTAGTCACAAACAAGGGAGGTTTCTTGGGCATTCGACGCAATGCGGTGGAACGTCGAATAACGACAATATCTTACGATTCGCAAAAAATTTATTTTTCCGGAGATAAGTTACAAATGACTATGGCACAATGACTTTCTAAATTGAACTCCCATGACAATATAGGCACTTGACCTAGGCTTCTCTAGATGCGACAAGGCGGCCCCGCTAAGATGCCGGCCCCGTACTTGAAAGACCGGACAGGACTATCGTGCGTCCGCTTGTATATTTGAAATTGATGCAGGCGCTGCGCGTCGCGGGCACGGCACACTCCACGGTCTCCAAACCCGCCTCCTCGTTCAAGAATCGGATGACAACGTGGCCGGGTAAGCCTGGGTGGGCAACCGCCCAGGCTTACCCGGCCACGCCGTGTTTTGCGGTCTGCCCGAACGTGTTTGGGCCGATGGAAGCATGGCGACCGGCCACGGCGTCTTATGGCGCCTGGACCACCTCGTACACGTCGGCATCCGCGTTGGATGCCTCGGGAATCAATTTAAGGTAGCTCGGCGGATTCTGCCGGAACGCCTTCAGGACCACCTCTTCGGTCACCGGGCTGCCGGTCTGGTCATGCTTCTGGCCGAACAGGACGTACCTGACGCCTGAACTCACGACTTCGCGGGAGGTTTCCTGGGGATGGGCGCCGGTGACGGCGAACCCCCACAGATCCAATTGCTCGAAGTAGTGAGTGCTCTCGCCGCTGTGCCCGCAGAGCACCGTGTGACCGGTCAGCCAGGGGGTGTAACAGGCCGGCGACGTGTCGAACACCACGCAATTGTAAAAGCCTTCCTGCCGGTAACTGACCACGCCCAGGGCTTGAACGATTCTCCGCCCTCGACGGTCCACCAGGCCTCCGTCTCGGATCGTAACCTGGTCCTTCTTGACCGCTTCGACCCAGGGCAGCGGCTGGATCACCGCGTCCTGAGGCGCATTCTTCCGCAGCCATTCCATCGCCTGGACCTCGCCTTGCCGCAGGTACGGGCGAATCGTGTTGTAGGTCGTCCTGTTGCCCCGCAGGTCGAGCACATCTCGATACAGGCAATACACGTTAGTCGGCGCCAGGATCGCCACCGTCACCAGCAGCGGCAGCGCCCATCGCCAGCCGGTGCGGTTCCGCAACCAATACGCCACGGTCACGCCCGCCAGTATCGACAGCGGCACGTGTACGCCCATGATCAGCTTACGCTGGAAAGGAAGGGGCAAGTAGGCCGCCGCAAACGACGACGCCATCCACACGAGCATCAGCCCAAAGCCCTGCGGATCGATCCCCATCCCGGCCTGGAAGTCCGCGGCGCGCGAACCATCCTTTTTCGGCCCAGCTATGGCGACGGGCAGCGCCGCGACGGGCGAGACCTCTGAATTGAGGGGTTCGACGGCTTCTTCATCGCGGCGCAAAAGCTGCCTGGCCGCCAGAACCACCGCCGCCAAGGCCAGGACCAGCGTCAAACCGTATCCCGTGACGTACGCGAGAATCGCGGGGGAAGGCGTCTCCACCGCCGCCCTGGCCGCGAACGCCTGGTCCGTCTGAAGAACATAATAGATGTATCCTCCCGAAACGGCCGCGCATCCGCCCACGATGGCCACTCGGCCAAGGCTCCGCAGGTCCGCCGGCCCGATTTTCCGCCGGATCGCGCATCGGGCCAGGAGGAAAATCATCCACGCCGCCGCCGGCGAAACCAGGTCGTACGTGTGGATGTCGCCCAGCACCAGGACGCACAGGCCCGCGTAGACCGCGTACCGCCAGGCCTGCCTCTGCTCCGCAAGGAGCAGGAACCCGATCGCGCCCACCATCAGCAGCAGCGAAATAACGAACAGCGGGCTCCAGTAGAGGCACATGAAGGTGTAACCTTCGGGCTGAAACAAATCCGACGGCGCGATCGCCAATGGCACGCGGCGAAACAGCCAACCCAAGCCGGAGGAAAACGCCACGATCAGCAGCGACGCCCACCGCACGCGGAGCGTCGCCCGCATCACCCCCAGCAGCCACCAGATCGCCAGCAAAAGCCCCACGCCCGATATCACCCGCACGATGTGATAGGTCAGCGGAGCGGGAATATGAAGCTGCCCGCCCAGGAAACCCATCGCGAAAAACAGCACGTTGAACTTCCGCTCGGTCTGCGGGGCCGTGGTGAACAGGTTCCTCTCGAAAAAGTGGCCTTCGGCCGCCCGGGTCATCCAAGCCATGTAAACGCACTTGTCGCTGACGTTGCAGGTGAAACCGGAATACCACCCGTGATCCGGGTCGGAACCCTCCAGGTGCCAACCGTAGAGGTAGGGCACGCACGTCGCAGCCATGACCGCCAGCGAAAAAACGACCACGACCCAGCGCCTGCCCCAGAACGAACGATCGTTTAGCCCCAAGCCGCAGGCGAGGGCTTCTTCTCTTTCCGATGTTTCCTCACCATCACGCATAAGGATCATACTCCGTAACAAACGACCAGGTTTGACTTGGCAGTCCTTCTTTTGCGGGATTGTCCCGCACGTACTGAATCGCTTTGGTAATGCCTTGCGTGGAATCGAGGAACACCTTCCACAATCCCAGGCCCCACGCTTTGGGCACTTTTCCGGCAACGTCTCTGTGTGCCGTGAACGGATGGATCCCCTCGCCCAGGAGTTGCCGCGTTGATTCGCCTTTGAGCAGGTTCACAATCTGTTCCACGTGGTAATCGTGTCGCGCGATCACCATATGCACGTGCTCCGGCATGATCGAGCAGGCCCAGATTGCCAACTTCGACTTGGTCTGCATGACCGCAAAGGCCCGGCCTACCGCTCGCGCTTGCACACCGGAAAACCGAACCGCCGGGTATTTCAGCGCCTCCTTGGCTGCAAGACGCGCCTCGCGATCGTGAGCCTCCCACGCGGAAGACCGGCGAGAATCGGTCTTGGTGGCCCGGCCGAACCGCAGCAGTTCCCACGAACCGACAAAGTTCGACCACGACCCGCGAGGATCGTTGGGCAACCAGAACCCGTACGCGCAAAAGATCACGTGGGAGGCGTATACCATTTTACAGGCGCCCTTCTAACACTGTGAATTATAAGCAACTTAGCGCTCGCCTTTGGCTCGCGGCTAAACGAAAAAACTCATTTTTGCTCCTCCGCCCACATGCCGACCTTTCGCCACTTGGCGGGTTCGCCGGTGTTCATCAGGTAGGTCCTCATGCGGTCGTTTCCGGCGAAGTCGCCCAGTCGCGCCAGTCCGGCGGCCAGGACTTTGCCGTTGAGCAGGTCCTCGGTGGACGTTCCGCCGCCCAGATACACGTAGGCCACCCACTGGCCGTCGTTGTTCTTCTGGACCGCGTCATAAACGATGTTGACCGTTTTGCCCAGCACCATCGCCTTGTGGGCCTCGACGGCCTTGGCGTAATACGGGTGGCTCTCCTCGATGCCGCCCACGCCGATGTAATAAATCTCCCGCTCCTGATCGCCCAGCTTCACCTTCAGTCCTCGCGTGCCGATCACGCCGGTCACGACGCCCTGGTTGCCCTGGATCGTCGCGGCGGTGATCGCCACCAGGCAGGGAACCGGGGCGAACAGGCTTTCGGGAACCGTCTCGAAATCGATGTCGCGGATCGCCTTCTCGGGGTGCGGATTGGTCCACTCCCATCCGGGCAGCATGATGCCCCACCGCTTGATGGCCTTGGTCATCGGGTTGGCGCCCTTCCAGGCGATGAACGCGTTGTACTGGGCCATGTTGTCGATATCGCCGGTCGGGTCGTCCCACCAGTCGTAGATCTGCTTGTCGCGATAGATCGGCAATTCCAGCGTCGCGCCGTCCTCGTAGTGGACCACGTATTTGAACATCTCACCCTTGCCGGAATACGGGCTGGTGTGAATGAAGAACAGCGAGTCGGCCTTGCGGCCGATCTTGATTCCCTTGACCGCCTTGGGCAGGTCGGTGTTGCTGGCGCTCTGCGAATACAGCACGATGGCCGCCTTGGGCGAGGCGATCTGGAACGGCACGCCGGCGAACGTCTGCCTGCCAACGGGCAACTCGCGAATGTCGTTCTCGCCCTGGTTGGCGAACCCGACGATGCCGGCGGCCTTGTCATCCTTGAGCCCGCGATTGGTGTACGCCGACAGGTCGATCGGGCTGAAGCTGTACTGCTTCATCCGGCGCATCCGAGATTCGACATCGGCGTCGCCCCGGAGCGTGCAGCCCAGGTTGGTCAGCATCGCGCTCCGCAGCCGCTGCACCACCGGGGCCACTTCCGGAACCGCCTGGTCCAGGCGCAACTGGTTGAGCACGAAATAGCCATTTCCGGCTGGCACTTGCAGAATCGCGCCCGGCCGAGTCAGCCGGATCACCTTGTCGGCGTCCTCGTCTTTCGGCCAGCAGTAATAGTCGGCGATCCGCTCCTCCGGCGGGCAACCCCCGCCGTAGCCGGACTGCCAGTTGCCCTCGGATCGGATCATGGCCAGATACTTCGGGCTTATCCACCACAGTTCCTGGTTGGATATTCCGGCCAGCAGCCCGGAATCGGCCAGCCTCAGCACGCGGTTCTGGATGTCCTGCGGTTCGTTTTCGAGGGCGGACATCCGCAGCCGCACACCCAACAGCTTTTCCAGAAGTGCCTGTTTTTGCGGCGTGCCCCGGTGCAGCAGCACGCGTCCGCCGCCGTTGGCGAAGGCCCGCAGCGCCGTGATGTTGTCCTCCGTCAGCGCGGTCTGAACGTCCACGATGGCGACCTCGAAATCGTCGTTGTTCAGTTCGTCCAGCTTGCCGCTGGGCTCTGAGCTCACAACCGAAGGGGCGCTCAAATCCTTGGCCTCCAGGCGGACCTCCTTCAAGGCCGCGCGAAGCGGGCTGTCCGGGCCGGCGATCAGAGCGGTCCTTCCGCCCGTGCGGAAGCATTCCGGCTTGGCCAGGTAGCTGAGCATGTTCTCCAGCATGAGCCGGGCTTGCGGGGCCACCTTGGCCTTGGCGACCACGGGCATCTGGCAAAGGATGTAACTGCCCTTGCCGTCGTAAATCTCCATCACCGGCGCCTGCGTCATTCCGTCGCCCGAGCCGACATCCACCAGCGAGAGGCAGTTGCCCTTGGAGGGCTTGAGCCACGTGCCATCGGAAACGTAGTGATCGCCGGCCCAAAACCGCATGTCGTCGCTGGTCAGGTGGTGAAGGATCGGATGATCGCCCGCGCGAACGAACGCAATGGTCGTCTGGCGGCCGCTCTGGGCCAATTGCAGCGTCAGCGGCAGAAACTCCGGCGGCTTGCCCTGGGCCAGGATCAGCATCTTGCCGCCGGCCTTCACGAACTTCGTGAGCGCATCCTTTGCGGCGCCTTCGACGGCCGGCGTCTTTTCCGAAAACGCGTGGTCGCCGATAATCAACGCCCGGCCGGAAACCTTGGCCAGGTCTGTCACGCGGACAAAATCCACGCCCAGCTTTACCAGCGCGTCGGCCGTGCGGCCCGCCGGGTCGTACACCTCAAGCTCCAGGCCCTGCGGCACGTGAATTTCCGGCGCCGGATAAATATGCCACGCCCGCTCTTCGGCGTGTACCAGCCGCTCTTCCGTGTGGCCGAACAAGCCGCCGACGTTCTGGCGGCTCCACAATTCGACCCGCCAGGCGGCGTCGGTCTTGACCTCCACGCGCGGAAGTTCAACGTCCAGGGTCAGACGATCCAGCCCGGCCGGCGCGAGCCGCAACTCGCGGGAACCCGAAATAGGGGACGCTACCCTATTTCGTTCGTTGGTTTGTCCATAATTCCGGGATTGGTTATTGCGAAATAGGGTAGCGTCCCCTATTTCGAGCGACCATCGCAACACGAACGTCGCCGGAGCGTGAAGGTCGTTGTGAACGTTCAGATTTCTATGCAGCGTCTGGCCGCCGAAGAACGACCCCGTTTCCTCCTTGAGAATCACCGTCTGGTGCGGCAAGGTCCTGGGGGAAAGCACCAGCGTGTCGATGTACGCGAACTCGGCGTCGCGGAAACCGTTGACGAACCATTGCGAACTGTCGATCCAGCCCTTCCACAGATAGTTGAAGCCCTTGCAAGCGTCGTCGCCCATCACGACCGTTTGCGGGTAAGGCTGGCTGGGCGTGATCCAGAACGACTCGCCCAGGCAGATGGGCTTCTTGCCCAGGATGATCGGCCCGAACTGGTAATCCTGCGCCACGGTCTTGCCGTCCCAAGGCCCCCACCAGGCGCCGTTGGGCACGTCGGGGGCGACGCTGATGTCTCGCGGGTAGTGCAGCGAGTGCTGACTCCATTTGCCGAACAGGTCGCCGTCGGCTTCCCAGTCGGTGGGCCGGTGCATCGGGTCGGCGTTCTGCACGGCCTGGGCGATCTTGAGCTGCCAGGCGCTGGCGAAGTCGCGGGGCTTTTCGCCCAGGTAGATCAGGCCCCACATATTTTCATTGCCGCAGCCCCAGTGAACCACGGAGGGGTGGTTCTTGTAGGTTTGCATCAGCGACACGTCGCGATCCAGCGCCGCCTGCCAGAACGCGTTGTCCCACGTGAAGGCGACCTGGTGAACCTCGCCCTCCATCTTCACCATCGCGCCGATCTCGTCGGCGATTTCGACCGGCTCACCTTTGATCGGCACCAGGTGCGTGCGGTTCAGTTCGTTGCCCCAATTGAGCACTCGCTCCGTCTGCCACTCGTAAGTTCCCTCGAACCGCTTGGCCACGTCGCTGCCTTCCAGCCACGGCCCGTTGCCCATGGCGCCGGCGCCGTAGTTGCCGCGAATCTTCACCTTCACGCCGTTGAGGTTGAACAGATATCCGTCAATCCATATCTCGCGGAAACCGAACCGCTGCCAGTGACGGTCGGCCGCGCCCTTGGCCGGCTGGACCTTCGTCACCAGCGCGTACAGGTGCGGGTCTTCCGGCCACCAGTAATGCGCGTTGCTCCAGGGCGTCTCGAAGCTCACCTTCGCGGTGCCGTTTGCGGGGACGTTCACCTGCTTGGGCGCCAGGTCGAGGCTGACCGGCTTGCCTTCGTCCACAACTTCGGGCGTGACGGTCACGCTCTGCGGCTGGCCGGTTGTGTTGGCCAGGCGATACTCCAGGCTGAGTTTTTTCTCCCGTACGCTGGTGACGACGGCAACGTCGTCCACCGCGACGGCGGCGCGGCCTTGCACCGCGATGTACGACGTGATGCCGATGCTCTCGCAGCACTCGTAGTCGGCCACGTCGATCATGTCCTGCCGCACGGCCAGCGGCTCGCCCTTGCGGGCGCGCTGCTGGTTCTTGGGCGAATACGCCAGCCAGTCGCGAACCGCGATCAGCAGTTCATTCTCCTGCCCCGCCTTGTAACCGTCGGTGATGTCCATCTCGAACGGCTGCGTGCAGTGAATGTTGTGGCCGACGAACTTGCCGTTCACGTAAAACCATGCCTCGGTCAATATCTGCCCGCATTGCAAAACCATCCGCTCGCCCTGGACCGACGGCGCCTTGAATTTCTTGCGATACCAACCCAGGTGATGTTCCGCGACGGGAATCTCCTTGCCGTTTTCCTTGCGGACCTCGTGGATCGGCTGGGCGGAGGGGACTTCGATCTTCTTCCACGCGGCGCCGGCCGGCGGCGACTGGCCGGGATCGACGCCGGGGGCGTAGCAGAACTCCCAATCCTTGCCGTCGAGATACTGGCCCAACCGCCCCGCCACCACCGTCGCGCTGTCGCTGACGTAATACTTCGCCTTGCGAACAGGCGGGATTACGCCCGCCGATTCTGCCTGCAACGTCAGGCGGTCGCGGCCGGTCGCGCTGGGCGCGAACCGAAAGCTCTTCGTCAACGTCTGTCCGGGCGCGAGGGTGATCGTCTCCGCATGGTCGGGCATGAGCGGGGCCATCAGGTAGTCGCGGGCCTGAGCCTTGAGTGTGAAGGTTCGCGGCAGCACGCCCGGGTTAGTCAGCGTGCAGGATTGTTCCGTCAACGGGCCGGCGGCGGAGGGCAGGTTCTTGGCCTGGCCCCAGTGCGCAAACAGCCACCGGGTGCGGACGTCCTCCATGTTTCCCATCATGTCGCCGACCGAACCGGCCGGCTTCTCGCCATACAGCCGCACCGAGCCGAGGACATAAGGCCCGCCCGAACATTCGACGGCGATCCGGATGATGTCCGTCGGCTTGACGTGCAAAGGTTTGTCCACGCGAAGCTCGGCATGGTACGACTTGTCGGCCGCGTTCTCGGGGCGGAGCGGTTCGGTGTGGCTGGTCCAGTTCACCCGCGTGTCGTTGAGATAGATCGCCAGTTGCGAGGCCGTCACCTCACCCAGCCCGAAATAGGTTCCCCACGGAACGGCCAGCGTCAGGCCCGGATAGTAATCGCCTTCGGGCACATCCTTGCAGGCATACCGAAGTTCGTTGCTGTAGTCCGCGTTGCCATACATGGGCACGCCGTTTTCGCCGGGGCCAAACGCGTCCTTCACGACCGCGGCCGAGGGCGGCTGTGCCGCAAGCTTGCCCTCCACCATCATCGCGGCCGAATCGACCGGAAGAATCGCGGTTTGTGGAATTACGCCCGAGGGCTGAATCGCCCGTGCGGGTTTGTTTTCCTCGCCCCTGGCGCAGGCAAGCAACACCAGCCCCAGCAGCATGGGAATGATTATGTCCAATGGTTTTCGTTGAGCAACGATCATCGCGGTCTCCTGAGAAAAAAGGCAATAGGCACTTGGCAATAGGCATAAGGCACTAGGAACGGCAAAGACAAAACGAAGAAGGCATTAGGCCCAGGCACCAGACACCCGATCAGAGCGTTTTCTTCCTGTTGCCTATTGCCGTTCAATCCGCAATTTCCAATTCTTCCACTGGCCCGGGCGGGACTTGAACCCGCACGACCCGTAAGGGTCAAGGGATTTTAAATCCCTTGCGTCTGCCAATTCCGCCACCGGGCCTCAAACAATTGAAGATTGCGGATTGCAAATTGCAAATTGACGGAAGCGGCAACCCGTACGGGTCTATCTGCAATTTGCAATCTGCAATTTCTCTATTGTGCGCCGGGCTGTCCGGGATTTCATCTGCAATCTTCCAGGAACATCGATCTGATTTTCAAAGGACGCCGCCATCATCACGCAAAAGTGGCGAGCAAGAACAACTCTACCGACTGGGTGTGAAAAACTGTAACCGTTCACGCCCCCGTCGTGACGAGCCTTGGGGCCGGCAGGCCGGCGCGG
>CAZYDC010000142.1:0-10857 GCA_964646065.1 uncultured Planctomycetaceae bacterium
CGCCTAAACAACTTCTTCGCGCCGTGCGCAGAAGATTATGATTAGCAGTGCAGAATGATGAAGTGCAGAGCAGGAATCCCATCTCTTCACTTCTGACTTCTGCACTGCTAACCATAAACTTCTGCGCACGCCGCGCAAATTTGTTCGCACAATGGGTTAGTCGCTGAGGTCGCTGAGGATCGCTGAGGACAGAAAAGATGATAATGAAGATGATGCTTCTCTTTTCTTTTCTTTTCTCAGCGTTCTCAGCGACCTCAGCGACTAACCCCGCTGTTCCTTCGTCGAATGCCCGCGGTGAAGCTTTGGTTGCGGCCAGAGGCCGCGCCGTGGTTCGCTTTTCTTTGCCGCTTCTTCCGGCTTCGTCAGAACTATGTCGTGACAAGTTCCGGCTTCGTCAGAACTGCGCCGTGACAAGTCGCCGTTACGGCCTACAGTCCACGGCCTACGGTCCGCGAGTTTTCGCGCTCGCCGCCGGCTCGCGGCTAAACGTATCTTCGCCGTTACGCTCCACGGCCCACGCTCTACGCTCTACATCCTACGGCATTTTCTGCCGGATGGTGTTTCGATGGATGCCCAGGTACTGGGCGGCCTGGACCTGGTTGTTCTGGAATCGCTGGAGGGCGTCGCGGATGAGGGCGGCTTCGACTTGCTCGATGGTGTGATGAAATCGATGCTCGTCGCCGGGCAGTTGGCTGGCGAACTGGACGGCGTAGAATTGCAGCCAGTTGGAGTCGGGCGGCAGATCGCCGGGCCGGCGCGCGACGCTTTGCGGAAGGTCTTCCACGACGATGGCGCGATCGGGTGCGATGGCCAGGGCGTGCTCCAGGGCGTTCTTGAGTTCGCGGACGTTCCCCGGCCAATCGTGGTGCAAAAGGGCCTCGCGGACCTTGGGGTCCAGAGCGGCCGCGGCAGCCAGGGATGGGCGCCGCGCATTTCCGTCCACATTGGTCGCGGCGGGCGGCCTGGATTGGCCCAGGAAGTGGTCGGCCAGGGCCTCGATATCGTCGCGGCGGTCGCGGAGCGGCGGCAGGTAAATGTGCAGCACGGCCAGGCGATAGTACAGGTCGCGGCGGAAGCGGCCCTTGTCCATTTCGTCGGTCAGGTTGCGGTTGGTGGAGGCCAGGATGCGGACATGCACGCGAAGGCTCTTGGAGGAGCCGACGGGCTCGACCAGGCCGTCCTCGAGCACGCGCAGGAGCTTGACCTGGGCGGCGGGGGGAAGCTCGCCGACCTCGTCGAGCAGGAGCGTGCCACCGTCGGCCGAGACGAAGCGGCCTTGGCGGTCGCCCTCGGCGCCGGTGAACGCGCCTCGCACGTGGCCGAACAGTTCGCTCTCGACCAGGTTCTCGGGGATCGCGCCGCAGTTGACCGCGACGAACGGGCCTTTGCCCAGGGGGCTGTACCGGTGGATCGCGCGGGCGACCAGTTCCTTGCCGGTGCCGGTTTCGCCCTGGATCAGCACGGGCGAGTCGGAGGCGGCCGCGCGGGCGATGAGCTTGTAGACCTCGCGCATCGCCTCGGAATTGCCGACGATCTCGGGGTCGTCGGTGGCGGCGGGCTCGACGGCGGCGGGCAGGCGGCGATTCTGAAGGATTCGCTCGGCCAGCGCGTAGGCCTTGTCCAGGTCCAGGGGCTTGACCAGAAAGTCGAAGGCCTTTCCCTGGATCGCCCGCACGACGCTTTGAAGCCCGCCGTACGCGGTGATGACCACAACGCCCGCGTTCAAGGCCCGCAGGTCCGGCAGCAGGTCCAAGCCGCTGCGGTCGGGCAGGCGAACGTCCAGGAACACCACGTCGGGCGCGGCCTGCCTGCACAGGGCCAAGCCATCGGCGGCGGTGGCGGCCAGGTATACCTTCCACTGGCGACGCGAAAAGAACTGCTCGAAGGCCAGGCAGATCGAATCTTCGTCGTCGATCACCAGGATGGATTGGGGCGGTGCCATGTCGGCAATTACTTTACCACAGGCGACGCAAACGGCCAATGACGGAATATCGGGTTTCGGGAATCGGGAAGAAACAGCGAAGAGGGCCTTCGCTGTTTCTTCCCGATTCCCGTTTCCCGAAACCCGAATCCCGCCGCTCAGTCACTTTGCTTTTTTTCAAGAGGCAGCTTAAACCAGAACCTCGCCCCACTGGCCGAGCTGTCATACCCGATGCTGCCGCCGTGACGCGTGACGATCTGCTTGCAAAGGTACAGCCCCAGACCGACGCCGTTGGGCTTGTCCGATACGAAGGCCTCGAAGATGTCCCGATCCTGCGCGGCGACGCCTTTGCCGGTGTCGGCGACCTGGAAGAGGAGCGAATCGGCGGTCTGGTCTTGCAGGGTGCCATGCCCAAGTCTGCGCGGGCATGTCCCCTCTGTGTCCTCATGCCCGCGCAGACTTGGGCATGGCACCCTCCTACACACGCGGACGGTCATGGTTCCGCCGGAGGGCATGGCCTGGATGGCGTTGACCATGAGGTTCATCATTACTTGGCGGAGTTGTCCGGCGTCGGCGGAGATGGCGGGCTCGTCGGGTGGGAATTCCGTTACGACGGCGATTTTCGCGTGGCGGCATCGGCCGGCAAGGATCGCCAGCACGCCCTGGGCGAGTTCGGAAAGTTTCGTCGGCGCGAGGTTCAACTCCCGCTGGGCCGGGTCGTCGCTGACCGACAGGCTCATCAGTTCGTCCAGGTACAGTTCCATGCGGTCGATCTCGCGGAGCATGACCTCCAGCGAATCGGCGGAGGATTTGTCCACGCTGTCCTTGAGCAGCCGCGCGTGCATCTTGATTCCGCTGAGCGGGTTTCGCAGCTCGTGCGCGACGCTGAGGCAGACCTTGCCCAGGGTCGCCAGCCGCTCGTGCTGCGCGAGGCGTCCGCGGGCGGCGGCCAGGCGGTCCAGCAGTTGGTGGAACGAGGCGGCCAGGCGGACGATTTCCACCGGGCCCTTAAGGGTGGCATGGCGACGTTGTTTGTCGCCATGCGATTCCAGCGAGTCCTGTAAATTGTGACTTTGTTTGTCGCCACGTTCGTTATCTGCGGGCATTGCATGGCGATCAACGACATCGCCATGCCACCCGTCGGTCGCGAGGCGATCCATTTCACCGGCGAGTTTTCGTAGCGGGCGGGTGATCGTGAAGGCCAGCAGGATCGCGAGCACCGTCGCGACGGCGGCAGAGGGCAGCATGACCTTGAGCACGCCGGCGGAGGCCTTGTCGCGCGCTTCCTGGAACTGCGCGTTGGGCACGAGCATGAATAGTCGGCAGGAGTCGGCCTGGCCGGTTTCGGGGTTGGCCAGCGGCACGTCGGCCCAGTCCACGCGGTACGATTCGCCGCCCAGTTGAATGACGCCGGCCTTCTTGAACCCGCCGACCTGGCCGCGGAATTCCCGCGTGAGTTCCGGGGGCAGGCTGGATGCGACGATGTTCGTCACGGTGCTCCGGCTGGTCAGCCACTGGGCGTGGAACATGTCGCGCAGGTAGGTCATCATCGTGTCGTTGAGCGGCAGGGACTTGTCCTTGAGGAACCCCGACACGCCGTTGGCCATCTCCTTGGCGAACCGCTCCTCCACGACCTGCCCGGCCACCTCCTGCGCGATCCAGCCCAGCGCCATCGCCAGGCCCAACACGAAGACATTCAACGCCAAAATGGTCCGAACCCGTATCGATAACCGCATGGCCTGCCTCTAAATCGCGGAAACCACCAAGAGCACCAAGGACACCAAGTGCACCAAGAACAGCATAGACTATAGCTTGCGGATTTGAATCGATGGAACTTTTCTTCGTTGTTTCTTCCTCACATATTCTACCGGTCTTCTTGGTGCTCTTAGTGTCCTTGGTGCTCTTGGTGATTGCAGTTTCTTCGTTGTCAGATGACTTCGAGTTTCGCCTGCGCCAGCACCAGTTTTTTGACGCCGAACATGTCGAACGCCACGGTTACGCGCGTTTGGGGCCAGGGCTGGCGGTCGATCGAGACGACCTTGCCGCTGCCGAACATCGGATGGCGCACGCGCGAGCCGGTTCGGAAGTGTTCGTACTCCGGCGGCGGGGCGGGTTGGTCGGCCGGGTCTTCATCGCCGAATGGCTGGCGGCCGAAACCGGCGGCCGGGTCTTCCATCGCCTCGATCTGTTCGCGCTCGGACACGTCCGCGTAGAATCCGCCGCGGCGCGGGCCGCCGAAACCGCCTTTGGAATACGCCGCCCCGTGCCGCCGCGAGGCCCAGGCGTCCGGCGCCGGCGGCGCGACCAATTCTTCGTTTTCGGCGTCCTCGGATCCGATCTCGTAAAGGAATTGTGAGGGCGTCTGCGACGTCGTCTGGCCGCGCAGCATTCGCTGGCGCGCGCAGCACATCGTCAGTTCGTTCATGGCCCGCGTCATTCCGACGAAGCAAAGCCGCCGCTCTTCCTCCAGTCCCTCGACCGGTGCGCCCACCACGGACCACCCGCTGGCGCTCTCCTCGGTCCGCACGAAGGGCAGCAGGCCCTGCTCGCAACCGGCCATGAACACCACGGGGAATTCCAGCCCCTTGGCCGCGTGCAGCGTCATCAGCGTGACGGTTCCGCCATCGCCCTCTAAGCGGTCCGCGTCGCTGACCAGGCTGACCTGCTGGAGGTACTGGGGGAGCGTGCCGCCGAATTCCTGGTCGAACTCCGCCGCCGTGGTGACCAGCTCGGCCAGGTTCGAGCGGGCCTGGCGGTTGTCCTCGTCGTCGCCGCCCAGCGACTTTTCCATTCCGCTGCGGCGGATCACTTCCTCGACGATGTCCCGCACAGCCTGCCCGGGCGCGGAGGCGAGCGAGCGGATCATGTCCGCAAAGGCCTGCACCTTTTTCGCGGTTGCACTGGCGAGCCCGGCCTCGTCCGCCATCGCGCAGGCCTCCAGCAGCCTGGCGTTGTGGGCCGCCGCCCAGGACTCCAGCTTGCCCACCGTCGTGGCGCCGATCCCGCGCGCCGGAACGTTGATGACCCTCGCGCACGAAAGGTCGTCCGCCGGATTGGCCATCAACCGCAGGTAGCCCAGCACGTCCTTGATTTCCTTGCGATTGTAAAACTCCACTCCGCGCGCGATCGCGTAGGGAATGACCTGCTCGCGCAGGGCTTTCTCCAGCACGCGCGACAGGGCGTTGACGCGGTAAAAGACGGCAACGTCGCCCCATTGCCCGCCTCCGGCGTGGTAGGCCTTGATCCGCTTGGCCACCTCGCGCGCCTCGGCGTGTTCGTCGGGGCATTGCAGCAGCCGCACCTTGAGGCCGCCCTCGCGCTGGGTCCAGAGCGTCTTGTCCTTGCGCTGCGTGTTGCGGGCGATCAGCCGCGATGCCGACGCGAGGATCGGCGCGGACGAGCGGTAATTCTCCTCCAAGCGCACGACCTTGGCATTGGGGTAGTCCTGCTCGAACTCCATGATATTGCTGATGTCCGCGCCGCGCCACGCGTAGATCGACTGGTCCGGGTCGCCCGTCGCGCAGAGGTTCTCGTGCTCCATCGCCATGCCGTGGGCCAGCAGGTACTGCGCGTGGTTGGTGTCCTGGTACTCGTCGATGAGAATGTACTGGTACCGCCGCCCCAGCAGTTCGCGAATGTCCTGGCGGTCGCGCATCAGGTACACCACGCGAAGCAGCAGGTCGTCGAAATCCAGGGCGTTGTTGGCGGCCAGGAGTTTTTCGTACTCGCGATAGACCCTGGCGACGTTCTTCCCGAAGTAATCGCCCGCCTGCTGGGCGTACGCCTCGGCCGTGTGAAGGTCGTTCTTGGCGTTGGAGATCGCCGCGTGAACCTTGGCCGGCGGCAGGCGGTCGGTGGGCAGGTCCAGCTTGGTCATGGCCTCCTTGACGAGCTTGAGCTGGTCGCCGTGATCGTAAATCGTGAAGTTCTGCCCCAGCCCTGCCGGCTCGGCGAACTCCCTCAGCAAACGGGCGCACAGCGCGTGGAACGTGCTGACAGTGGCGCCTCGCGGCGTGCCCAGGGCCATCACGCGCTCGCGCATCTCGCCGGCGGCCTTGTTGGTGAACGTGATCGCCAGCACCTGCCAGGGCGGAATGCCCTGCTCGATCAGGTGCGCCACTCGCCGCGTGATGACGCGGGTCTTGCCCGAGCCCGCTCCGGCCAGCACCAGCAGGGGCCCGTCCACGTGCTTCACCGCCTCACGCTGCGGTTCGTTAAGATCAGCCAGCAAATCCATCCTTGCCAATATACACCACGAATGACCCGAATGAAGACGAAAGTCCCGAATGAAACGGACAACAGATGGACAAAAGGCGAAGACGTGTAGAATCCGGGAACTATTTGGGAATAGAGCCCCATGAAGAAAATCTATCGCCAAACAATACGCGAAGTCTTGCCAGTGGTGAGATTGGGCAGGAGTGTGGCCCCAGGTCCAGAGCAAGATTAAGACCATCTTTGTCCGCTATCTTGAAATGAACCCAGGATCCGTCGTCCAACTCCAAACGAAAGGACGCATTCAATTTCTCGTAGACTAATCGCCTGCTACTCACATGGGAGCAATAGGAAACTGGCATCCCTTTGGCGAAATTCCACCATTGAAATACGAAAAAGGTTGCCCCACCGACCCCAAAACCGAATTTAGACCCTGAAATCATTCCTTCTATGAGACCCCAAATAAGGAATGAAATCCCCCCCACAATGACGGATAGAATAGTGCCAAATATCTGCCTTTTCCATGAAGCTGGCGCATGCCCATTGATGGTTATGAGATTGTTCTGGATCAGCATTTTGCCGAGGCCAGTTATTGTAGCTGGCTTAGGATCACTGGCACAGTTGGCATTAAATTTTTCTTTGGAATTAGGTTTGAAATCACACTCGCATTTGAACTCTCGTTCAGCCAAGGGCAATAGAATTTGTCGCAATTCTTCAGGGGTATTTCCACTTTCTAGCAAACGTGTCTTCGCGGCCGGTGAAAGTCTATCCTTAGCGCCGACAAGATCGTCGGTTACCAAAATTCCCAAAAGGTCTAAATCGCTTCTGATTTGGGGTGCTCCTTCATTTTCACCGTTATTCAAACCAGGATTTTCCATAAGCCTATTTTTCCAATTTGATCTTTCACTTACGTCCACTGCCATCTTTTTCCAGGATTTTAGCTCACATATTTATCCCCACAAGATAATTCCCGGTGCCCCTTGTTTTGTTGCCGCTCGCATACTAATGTTACATGCACCCTGCTATGATGTCGCCATGTGGAAAGTTCTATTTCTTCTTTGCGTTTCCTGGCTGTTCCTGGGCGGGTGCATCGCCATGCAGGAGGAGGGCGTGTTTGTCTATCACGCCCGGGGCAAGCTGGTGGACGCCTCGTCGGGGCAGCCGCTGGCCGGGGCGCGGGTCTACCTTTCGTTTGCCGGGCGGGACGCCGCGAATCCCTCGTGGCTGCGGGACCGTTCGGTTGCCGCGGACAAGGACGGCAACTTCGACGCCCGGCAAGAGACCGGCACCGCTTGGGCACAGGCATATTTTCTTAGCGTCATTGCGATGTCGCAGGCGCCGCTTCCTCCGCGTTTGGAACGGGTGGTCCTGTTCATCGAGATCGACGGACAGTGGAAGGTCCTTCGCGTGAATCTCCAGCCCTCGCAGCAGACGCGCGAGGCCCCGGCCGAGCGATGGCTGGAGCTTGGCGCAATTCCCGTTTCCCCAAAAGAGTTGTCCCCGGTCTTCCTCGATGACTAGTATGATTATCCTCGATCCGTCAAGGGCTGAGGTGGCGTCAAGGAAATGAAGTTGCTATCATCGGCAACGGACAAGTCGCGAGAAAGATATGCCTACGGAAAGAAACCGACAACTTGGGATGCGGTTGCAGCGGATTCTTGAATTGCCCCTGGCCAAACAAGCGACGTGCGTCCTGCTGGCCGCCGAGATTGCTTTGCCCGTATGGAAGCGGTGGGAAGAGAATACCGGCATGGTTGGACTGGGGGACCGTTTCATCGAGTGTTTTCATCAGTGGTCGAACGGGCAGGCGTCGGACGACCAATTGGAGGGGGCAGCCCAACCCATAGAAGCGGCCTTGCCCAGGGCTCTGCGGAGACTCGAAGACCCGTCGGCCGGCATGGCGGGGTATGCGATACACGCCGTGAGAATGATCGCACTGGACCAATGCGAAGACGTTCACATTGACATTGTGTTTTCCTCCGTTTGCTTTGCCGTCTCCGCCGCGTGCGGCGCCACCGAGTCCGACATGTTCATCGGCTGGAACAAATTGAACGAGCTGCGTCTGGATCTGCTGGAGCCGTGGTGGGAAGCCTGCACGGAGCGAGTGCCGGAACTGAAATAGAAGCCCTTTGCCGATTCTTCCGGGGATTTCCATTGTCGGTATTCTGAAGCGCGTCGTGCCCCGTTCGGACAGATGCTAAGCCGCAAGCGGAACGGCAGGAACAACTTTTTTCGGGTATTACTAAACCCCCGCCGCCGAAACCCGATGTATCTCATACCGGAACCATCCGAGCTATGAGAACTTCCAATAACCAGGACATTTTGACGACGGGACAGGTGGCCAGGATTTGCCACGTGGCGCCTCGGACCGTGACCAAGTGGTTCGACACCGGCAGGCTTCGCGGATACCGGATTCCCGGCAGCCGCGACCGCCGGATTCCCCGGCCTCAACTGCTGGCCTTCATGCACGCCCACGGCATTCCGATCGATTGCCTGGAGCGAACCGACACCCGCGTGCTGATCGTCGGGGGAAACGAAACGCTTCGCCGCGAACTGGAGAACCTCGGCCGCTACCGGGTGTCCCTGGCCGTCAACCGGTTCGAGGCGGGGATGTTGGCCCAGCAAATCCGCCCGCACGTGGTGGTGCTGGAAACGGCGGCGCCGGACGACGAGTGCGTGGCGATCTGCCGGAGCATCAAGCAAACCGAGGGGCTGGAAATGACTCGCGTGGCGATCGCGACCGGCGCTCCGGGGGGCGCCGGCGCATTGCCGCCCTTCGACGACGTGCTGCCCCTGCCCTACACCCTGCGGCAATTCTCGGCGATGGTGGAGCGGGCGACCGACCTTGTGACTTGAAAAAGATCCGAGCCGCCGGAGGGCGTCGCTTCGGCGGCGCTGGCGGTCTCGGGTCTCCTTATTAAAAAAGAAGTGTCGCGAGACTGCAGCGGACACCCGTGGCCATAACTGCCTCGGGCAACTATCGGACGGCCTCCGGAAACGGGGACCGCCCGATTTTTTTGTGGCACCCCCAAGTCCGCTTGAGGGTGTTTTTGGCTTGAGGGACTGTCCCTTGACCTTGGACGTTTAGGGACAGTCCCCATTTTGAAACAGCCCAAAATGGGGACAGTCCCTCGGACACCCCCAAGCGGACTTGGGGGTGCCACCAATACGTCTTACGCGAACTTCGCCGTGACTTCCTGCGCGATCTTGGCCCACTCCCAGAGCCGCTGCGGTTGATGGCGCACGGTGCTGATGTCCTTCATGTGGACTTCCATGATGCATTCGCGGGCCATGTGGAGTTTTTCCTCCATGTCCTTTCGCATGGCCTGGGGGTCCCAGCGGTCTGCCGCGAGCACGGCGGGGTTGGGCTTCCAGCAGAAGACCAGTTGCTTGCCCACGTTTTTGACGGCCTGGGGGAAATCGACCCACGGGCTCATGGAGATTTTCCGCAGGCGGGGGATGTTGCGGCGGACGACGTCCACCTTGTGGTGCAGCGGTTCGCAGCAGCCGTAGTAGGACAGGTTGAACCGGTCGTACCAGCGGGCCTCGTGCTTGAGGGCGAACTCCTCGTGCATGGCCGGCGAGACGGCGGCGAAAATTTGGGCGGCGCCGGCGGCCCACTCCTGGGCGGGCGGTTTCGCGAGCAGCCCCAGGCGGTCGTACTGGTCCAGGCGGCAGAGCCAGGCCGTCACCAGGCGGTCGATGATCTTGTGAACGTAATCGGGGCGCTCGGCCATGTCCATCAGCACGTCCTCGACGCCGGTCCACTGCACGATGTCGTCCCAGGGCGCGAACCAGAACGGCCCGTACCCGCCTCGTTTGACCGGAATCGCCCCGTCGAAGATTTCGCACACCTGCTCGTATTCGCGGCGGTCGAGCTCCTCGTCGCGGCTGACCTGGGGCATTTTGATCTTGTCCACGTCGGCCTCGCGGCTGATCTGGACGTGAAACCGCCGCGAGACCACGTCGTTGGCGTCGTCGGTCTTGACGATGTCGGCCTCCTCGCCGATCCCGAAACCGGTATCGACGATCCGGGGCAAAAAGTAAATCGCGTTGTCCACGACCATGTCGGCCTGCATGTGGTCCCACTTGTAGAGCGTCTGCCGCAGGTGGGTTTCCAGGCCGCGGCAGAGCGGCCCGCTCGTGCGCAGCGTCAACTCGTCGTTGACGTTCAACTCGTTCCAGGGCTCCTGGTAGATGAACACGCACGGCTTGGCCGGTTGCAGGTCGTCGATGCGGCGAATCATTTCCCGCCGCTGGTCGTGAATGGGCAGGGCGGCGATTTCGGACATCCGCTTGGCCAATTCTCGCAGGACTTGCTTGTCGGAGGTGGGGATCATGGGGGTTCGTCCTTCGTCTAAAGTCAATTGGGTGATTCAGGTGCCATGCCCAATTCCGCGCGGGCATGTGCGCACCGGGCGGACATGCCCGCGCAGACTTGGGCATGGCACCCGAAAAGTTTCTCGGGAACTGTTATGCAACCTGCGGATGCCGGCGTGGTCGACGGAAGCGTCTTCGGTATGGGCGGCAGGGCGACGCGGAAAACGTATAGTTCCCGCTCGCGAGCGCCGCGGGCCCGGAACGGCAGAACGCGGATCCTCTTGAGGAACGGCGGGGGGGCCTGAGGGTTCAGGCCGTTGCACATGGCCGCCAATTGCGTCGCGTCGCAGACAAGGTAATCGGCCTGGGTCTGGCGGAGGTATTCCTGGAATTGCGGCAGGTCG